>JANPNJ010000292.1:0-5760 GCA_031427395.1 Burkholderiales bacterium | reverse complement strand
GCGCTGACAGCGGTGACGGTGCTGCTGGTGTTGACGTAGGCACCCGAGACACCGGCGGTGACGTTGACGACCACTGTACAGCTGGCCCCTGAGGCGAGTGTGGCGGCGCCGGTCAGGCGGATTTCGGTGTTGCCAGTGGCCGCTGCGCCGAATGCCCCCGCGCCGGTGCGGCCTTCAACCGTGCCGCCACAAGAGGTGCTGGTGGTGGCGTTGGCAAGCGTCATGGCACCCGGCGTGGTCGGGAACAGATCAGTGAAGGCAATGGTGTTGATGACACCCGGATTGGCCGCGGGGTTGGTGATGGTGAAGGTCAGTGCGCTGCTGGCGCCGGCGTTGATCGGGTTGGTGCCGAACAGTTTGCTGATGGTCGGCGGGGCGTAAACATTGACAGTCTGCGTGGTCACGCCGGTGCTGAGCAAGGCGTTGATGGCGGTGATGTCGGCGGCGGTGTTGCTGCGCGCGCCGGCGGTGACACCACGCACGGTGAGCGTGATGGTGCAGGTGGTGTTGGCGGCGACATCAATGCCGCTGGCTGTGAACGGCTGGCTGGCATTGACCGCGGTAAACACCGGTGTGCCGCAGTTCAAACTGGTTGGCGCGGCTGGGTTGGCGATCTGGATGCCCGCTTGCAGGGTGTCGGTGAAGTTGAGGCCGCTGCGCGCGATGTTGCCGGTGGCGGTGTTGGTGATGCTGAAGGTCAGTGTGGTGGTGCCGTTGACGGCAATGTTGGCCGCACCAAAGGCTTTGGTCAGCGTCGGCAGCGCGGCCACGCTCAAACACTGGTCGGCGCCGGCGACGGTGGCGTTGGTGGCGGTGACGTTGGCGATCAGGTTGGTCTGTGCGGCTATCGGGCAGGTGCCGGTTTGGCCAGCGGCGTTGGTGAGTCCGGCGACATCAATGTTGCAGGAGGTGGTGCCCGCGCCAAGGCTGATGCCGCTGATGGCCAATGCCCGCGTGCCGATGTTGTAGCTGGCGGTGGCCGGGCCGGTACAGGCACCGCCAGTGCCGACGTAGCTGACGGCCGGTGTGGTGGTGAGATAACGCAGGCCGGTCGGCAGGGTGTCATTGAGCACAATGCCTGACTGTGCCAGGGCGGTGGCGTTGGTGAGGGTGAATCTGAGGCTGGTGGTGCCGCCGTCATTGATGCTGGCGCTGGTGAAAGTTTTGGCGACCGTCGCCAGGGTGACGGTGAGTGTGGCGTTGGCTGCCGTGCCGGTGAGCGCCACCGGGCCGGTCGCGGTCGGCGCGCTGGTGGTGTTGAGGTTGGTGCTGGTGGCGCTGACACTTTGGGTGATGGTGCAGGTACCGCCCGGAACAATGGTGCCTGCGGTGAAGCCCACACTGGTGCCGGCATTGACGCCGCCACTCAGGGTGGCCGTGCCCGCGCCACTGCACAAGACACTGCCTGCGGCGTTGTTGACCAGGGTGCCAATGTAGGTGTCAGTGATGACCACACCGGTGATGTTGCCCACGTTGGCCGCCGGGTTGGTGACGGTGATGACCATGCTGGAGGTGCCGCCGACACCAATGGTGGCGGGGGTGAAGGTCTTGGTCACCGTCGGTGGGGCATAGACGTTCAGTGTCGCGGTTGCCGCCGTCGCATTCGATCCAACATTGGTCTGCAAGGCTCCGATGGCAATATTGTTCAGTGCCGCACCAGCAGTGCTGGAGGTGACATTGACAATGACGGTGCAACCACCCGCTGGAATGTTGGTGCCGTTGGCGATGCTGAAATTGCCCGCGCCTGCGGTCGCGGTCACGCCGACGCAGGTGCCGGTGTTGCCGGCGGTGTTGATGGTCATGCCCGCCGGGAAAGTGTCGGTCAAAACCGAGGTCAGTGCAATCGCGCCTGCGTTGCTGTTGCCGATAGTCACCGTCAGGTTGGTGTTGCCGCCACTGGCGATATCGGCCACTGCAAAGGTTTTGCTGATGGTCGGCGCGGTTGCGGTTACGGTCACACAGGCACCGGTGTTGCTGGTGCCGCCGCCGGCGGCGGAATTTGTAATATCCGCGCCAATGTTGGTGGTCGCGGAAATATTGCTGTTGCCGTTGGTGTTGTTGGCCTGCGGGCAAGTACCGAGTGTGAACGATGTGGCCGTGGTGATGGCAACCGTAATCGTGCAAGTGCCAATGATGCTGTTGCGGCTGGCCACGGTGATGGTGTTGCCGAGTGCGGTGGCGGTGACTGTCCCGCCTGTGCAGGTGCCGCCGACAACAGAAGGTGATGACACGCGCAATCCGGCCGGCAGCGTGTCGGTAAAGCTCACCGCCACTGCCGCTGTGTTGATGACCGAGTAAGTCAATGTGACCGTGCCACCCAGCGCCAGCGCGCTGCCAAATGATTTGTCCAATTTGGCGGTTCCCACCAGCAAAGTGTCACTTGCCGACTGCGTATTGGCAGGCGTATTGGTGGAAGTGACACCGCCGGTGGCGATGGTGTTGGTATAGCTGCCGGCGGTCGCACTGCGCGTGTTGACCGTGATGACACAGTTGCCATTGGCCGGTATGGTGCCCCCGCTTAAACTGGTGACGCCGGGATTGGTGACATTCGCGGACACCGCGACCGTTCCGCCACAGGTATTGGAGACCACTGCTCCGCCGTTGTTGACCAAATTGGCGGGATAGGTGTCGGTAAATGCCACTCCGGTCGCCGCACTGGCATTTGTGTTCGTCAGCGTGAGGGTCAACAGCGAATTGGTATTGAGCGCGACCGGGTTGGTGCCAAATGATTTTGCGACGCTGATGGCATTGCCGACTGTCAACGTGGCACCCGCTGCCAATCCTGCTAGGCTGACAGGCCCGGTTGCGGTTGGCGTGTTGGTGGTATTGTTGTTTGTGCTGGTTGCCGTCACACCCTGCGTGATGGTGCAAGTACCACCGGGAATGATCGTGCCCGCCGCAAAACCCACACTCGTTCCGCCATTCACTCCGCCCGAAAGGATCGCACTCCCCGCGCCGGAACAGATGACACTGCCGGTGGCGTTGTTTTGCAGGGTGCCTGTGTAGATGTCATTGATGGACACGCCCGTCAGATTGGCGGAGTTTGCGGACGGATTGGTGACGATGATCGTCAGAGTGCTCGCGCCACCCACCACTATCGTCAACGGCGAAAACGACTTGGTCACGGTCGGTGCGCTAAAAAAATTGAGCACCTGATTCGTCACACCGTTTTTGAGATTGCCCGATACAGCCGTAATTTGTGCCGCCCCGTTGGTGTAGCTGCCAGCCGTGGCAGAGGTCACGTTGACGCTGATGGTGCATGACGAGACACCGGCGGCGGCGTTCACGCCGGTTCCGCCAATGGCAAAACTGCCGGTGTTGGCGGTCGCGGTGATGGTCGGTGTGCCGCCGCACGAATTGACCACACCCGGCGTGCCGGCGATGACAAGGCCGGCCGGAAAGGCATCAGTGAAGGTGATGCCCGTTTGCGCCAATGCGCCCGCGACGTTGTTGATGGTGAAAGTCAGCGTTGTGGTTTGATTGACTGCCAGATTGGAAACCGCGAATGCCTTGGTCAGTATCGGTTTGGGTGTGTTGGTGAATGTGCAGGTGATGTCATCGCTGGCACCGGGTGTCAATACGAAACTGGTTCCCGCCGCGGCGGGCATGACAGTGGCGGATCCGGCCGTTGTATTGGTGCAGGCATAACTTGAAATGTAGTCCGCCAACGCACCACTTGCGGCGGAATCCGTAAAAGTGATTGCTGTAGCAGGCTGACTCCAAAAGATCGTTTGGGCGCTGGTGCCGGCTCCACTGGTGGTGACAGTCACCGGCGAGGTGATGCTGGTGCCCGCGTTGTTGGTCAGGGTGGCTGCCGTGGTTGCCGTTACCGTAAATTGATCGGTTGTGATCGCCCGACCAGGCAGCGATTTTACCATTGTCACTTTCGCGCGTTTGGTATTGGTAATCGTGCAGTTCGCGCCAAAATTGGCGGACGTGAAATTTGCGGTGATGGTTCGCGTGGCGTTGTTGACTGTTGTCGGGTTTCCCGACCCGCCGCCTGCTGTACAGGTGATTGTCACACCGGGCTCCCAAAACGTCGCCAGGGTTTCGGCAATAGTCATGGTGTTGGTGCCGGTGGCACCCAGCGGCACGGTTATTTGCTTGGTCTGCCCGTGAACCAGGGTCTGCGCGGTTGACACCCCGGCAAGCGTCCAAATCGGGGTACCTGCTGTTGCGGTTGATGTAAAAGAAAACGTTTGTGCGTCCCCGCTCGGCACAGTCGCCTTGGTCAGATTGATATAGCCGCTGGCGATAATATCGGTGATGGTGGCGGCGGTGGATGCGTTGCATTTGGAGGATGTGCCAGGAGCGAGGGTGCCCGCGCAGGTGGCATAGGTGCCATTATTGGTGGTGCTTTGCGTCCAGGAAAGCACAAAGGGCAAACCCACTTTGTTGCTGCCGGCAGCAGGGGTGCATCGCACCTTGACCCCTTGGATGATCAACGGGACATTGGTAAAACCACCTCTGAAATCACCGCAGGCATCCGCGTCCCCAGGATCGCTGTAGAACGCGGCCGAAAAAGTTGACGAGGTTGGAAAAACACCCAGCGAACACTGGTTTGCCGCGTTGTTGAGCTGTGGGTCGTTGCCGGTCTGGCCGACAAACATGCCCAGGTCATACCTATCAGGCATTCCAGAACCTAGATTGGCAATGAGATCAATGGTGACATCGCTGCCGGCGATGCACGAGGAAAGGGTGTTGGATGCCGGCTGGGTGAAGGAGACGGTGGCGCTGACGTCGTTGGCGGTGCAGCCGAGATTGCTGCCGAAACGGGTGCCCGCGCAGGATTGGTTTTGCAGGGCGGTGATACAAGTCGCCGTCGGCGTACCGACACATGGTGTTTGCGCGGCGGCGTATTGCGTAAACACACTTGTCACAAGTGCGGCGACAAACGCAAGGCGGCGACCAGCCCAGCCCAGGCCTGGTTTATTTTGCACGGACGACAGGTTGCGATTCGGCTTGCAAATCAATATTTTTCTCATTGTTTGCCTTGGCAATCGAGAACGCACTTGGATTTTTTCCTGAATATATCCTCGTCAAACTTGTAGCGCAGACGCACAAACGCGCCCTTGTTGGTGTATTCACCCGCGGTTAAATCCTTGTCGTTGTACCCAAACAAGTTAAAACCACCGGACAACCAAAGATTTTCCATGACCATGAATCCAACTTCCACACCCAGGCCATTTTGATTGGCGGCGGCACCGCGACCCAACAACGTGGACACATTGACGGACACATCCATTCTGGGCGCGAACTCCCATATCGCCCGTCCGGCCAGCAACTGGGTGTTGTTGCTGCTCCTGAATCCGTTGGATCCTTCATTGACCCATTTTGCCGCATAGCGGCCGCTGAACGTAAATGGACGTAGCGGCTGCCAGTTGGCATGCAACGAAAGCATTTCGACGGTGCGCTTGAGCGCCGCCCCAGGCTGCGTGGTGTCGCTCTCGGCGCGATGCTCAATACGCGCCAGGGCATTCCATGTGTCGGCATCGGTGTCACGGTAAGCCACGCCAAGCTGCAATCGCTCCTGCTGGTTCTTGCCGGTCGCCTGCCCCTTGTTGGTCATCAACGAAAAGGTGTTGCGGCCGAGGAAGGTGAAATCGCGGGTGAGCTTGGTTGCCAATGCCACGGTGGAAAGTATGGAATCCTGGTGTTGACCTTGGCGCATCTCAAAACGGGTGGATCCCTTCCACAGCGGATTGGCGGTGTACTCCAGGCCAAGTGTGAGCGCGGTGGATTCTCCGGTGCCGACTCCTG
>JANPNJ010000291.1:0-1724 GCA_031427395.1 Burkholderiales bacterium | reverse complement strand
CCTGCATGTTGCGCGCCACTTTGTTGGCTGACGACGCCTGTGTCTGGGTGTCGTTGGAGATTTTTTCAATCAGGGCGGCAAGGTTTTTTGTCACGGCGTCAATTTCAGTCAATGCCTGGCCTGCCGCGTCAGACAGTTTGGCACCTTCGACCACACCCGTTGTGGATTTTTCCATCGCCGCCACGGCATCCTGGGTGTCGGCCTGAATGGTTTTCACAATGGCGCCGATTTGTTTGGTTGCCTCGGCCGAGCGTTCCGCCAGCCGTTGCACCTCCTCCGCAACCACCGAGAAGCCTCGGCCGGCCTCACCGGCGGAAGCCGCCTGGATGGCCGCGTTCAGCGCCAGCACATTGGTCTGTTCGGTAATGTCGGAAATCAGTTCGACGATTTCGCCAATTTCCTGCGATGACTCACCGAGGCGTTTGATGCGCTTCGAGGTTTCCTGGATTTGTTCGCGGATGTCATTCATGCCGGCGATGGAGTTCTGCACCGCAGACCGGCCCTTGTCCGCCGCCGCCAGCGATCGCAGCGCCACCTTGGAGGATTCCTCGGCGTCAGTTGAAACGCTTGACAGGGTGTTGGCCACCGTCAACACCTGCTCCGTTGTCAGCTGGATTTCACGCGATTGTTTTTCTGCGGCATCGAGCAACTGCACCGACACGGCCTGCGCCTGCTGTGACTTTGCCGATACCCGTGTGGAGGCGTTGTTCACACCCATGACCAGCGAGCGCAATTCATCAATGGTGTAGTTCATCGAATCGGCGATCGCCCCGGTGATGTCCTCGGTGACTTTGGCGCGGATCGTCAAGTCACCGTCCGCCAAATCGCCCATCTCGTTGAGCAGGCGCAGGATGGCCTCCTGGCTGCGCCGGTTTTCCTGCTCGGAATCCAGGCCGCGCTTGCGCTCATTTTGCAGATAAAGATAACCGGAGAGGCCAATGGTGGCGAACATCAACACGCCAAAAACGGCGGCAAGGATCAGCGGCAATTTGCCGGTTTCGGCCGCAAACGCATTTTGCATTTGCTCAACGTTGGACAACAGTTGCTCGGAACCCTGCAGCAGGGCGCGGCCGGACAGTCTGGAGGCAACCAGTTTTTGCACATTGTCCAGGATCGGCTTCACATTGTTTTCAAATTCGTTGAATGTTTCGCGCAGTTTGGTGACCTTGGCGCGGTTTTCACCGCTGACGGCGGAAACCCCCAATGTGTCCGACCCGCTTTCCAATGCCTTGACCAGGTCGCGGAAATCGTTGGTGTCTTTGCTGATCAGAAACGTCACTTCCGGGTCGATGATCTCGGCACCCAGAATTTCGGCGGCGCCCCGTCCCATGCGTTCGGCGAGAAAAGTCATTCGGTTCACTTTCAACACCTGCGCAAGATTGATTCCGGCCTGTTGGAGCGCGTGTAGTAAGAAATACGGAAACAATGGAAACTCCAAAAACCTTTACAAAAATTCTACCAAAAATAAACATTGGAAAAAATGCCAATAATGCTAAAATCAAGTGTTTGTGTGCTATCTCAAGATTGTATTGATGCGTCTGCTGTAGGAGAATGTGCTATGGATTGTGGTGGATACTTTATCATAAAACCGGCCTGCCCGGCCGCGACGAGCAGCTCGCGCGCAACCTCCCCTACGGCGACCAGCGCCGGCTGGAGGTCGCGCGCGCCCTCGCGACCGAGCCGAAGCTGCTCCTGCTCGACGAGCCGACGGCGGGCATGAACCC
>JANPNJ010000290.1:0-4970 GCA_031427395.1 Burkholderiales bacterium | reverse complement strand
GCGTTTGTCGCCGATGTCAGGCTGGGAATACTTACGGCCATTGCCATCATCGCCCACGAGCTGCCACAGGAATTGGGTGATTTTCTGGTGTTGATCCATTCCGGCATGTCCAAGCGCCGCGCGTTGTTCTGGAACATGGTGTCCAGTTTTGCCACGTTGGTGGGTGCGGTGCTGGCGTATTTTCTGCTGCAGGTGCTCGAGGCCTACACCTATATTTTCCTGTGCCTGGCCGCGGCCAGCATGATTTATGTGGCCATTGCCGATCTGATTCCCGGACTGCACCGGCGCACTTCGCTGAAGGATTCATTGGCGCAAATCGCGCTGATCGGACTTGGGGTCGGCTCCATCGTGGTCATGCACATTGCGGTGGGGCAATAACCTGACGCCAACCCGGCGCGCGATCTGGATTTTAGTGCCAAAATAGCCGTGTTCAATCTCCACCCAAACACCGACCATGCCGCCCAACCAGAGTGCCGAAGACAAGCGTTTTGCCAGCCAGGCGTGGCAGAGTCAAACCCCGTTCAAGCTGTTGGCCGATGCCTATCTGGCCACCTGCCAGGCGTTGCAGCAAAGCCTCGATGCCGCGCCGTTGCCCGAAAAAGAAAAAAAGCGCGCGCACTTTTTTTTGCAGCAATACCTTGATGCGCTGGCGCCGTCCAATTTTCTCGCCACCAATCCAGACGCACTCAAGCTGGCGCTGGAAACCAGGGGCGAATCGTTGTTTGCGGGGGTGAAAAATTGGCAGGAAGACCTGGCCCGTGGGCAGGTGTCGATCACCGACCGCGCAGCCTTTGAGGTTGGCAAAAACATTGCCGTGTCACCTGGCGCGGTGGTGTTTGAAAACGAAATATTCCAATTGATCCAATACGCGCCGCTCACCACAGATGTTTATCTGCGTCCGCTGCTGCTGGTGCCACCTTGCATCAACAAGTTTTACATTCTCGATTTGACGCCGGAGAATTCCTTCATCCGTTTTGCGGTCGAACAGGGGCACACGGTGTTTGTCATGTCGTGGCGCAATGTGCATGCCGGGCTTGGCCATTTGACCTGGGACGACTACATCGCCAATGGCGTGGTCAAGGCCATCGACAGTGTGCGGCTCATCACCAACGTCGAAAAAATCAACGCATTGGGATTTTGTGTCGGTGGGACATTGCTTGCCACCGCACTGGCGGTGCTGCGACGCATGGGCCACGATGTGATCGAGAGCGTGACCTTTTTGACGACGTTCATTGATTTTTGCGATGTTGGTGAAATCGACGCCTACATCGACGAGGCGTTCATGGAAAAACGCGAACGCGAGGTTGGCACGGGCGGCATCGTCAACGGCGCCGAGTTGGCGATTGCATTTTCATCTTTGCGCGCCAATGACCTCGTCTGGAGTTATGTGGTCGGCAATTACCTGAAAGGCAACCAGCCGCCGGCCTTTGATTTGTTGTACTGGAATGCCGACAGCACCAATCTGCCCGGTCCATGGTATTGCTGGTATGTGCGCAACACCTATCTCGAAAACAATCTGGTGAAGCCGGACAAAGTGAAAGTCTGCGGTGTGCCGGTGGACATGCGTTATGTTGACATGCCCGCCTATGTGCTTGCGACGCGGGAAGACCACATTGTGCCGTGGCGCTCGGCCTATGCGAGTGCGGCATGTCTGGGCGGGGAGACCACATTCTCGCTTGGCGCATCGGGACATATCGCCGGTGTGGCCAATCCCGCGTCCAAAAACAAACGCAGTCATTGGTCGGGCGGCAACATTGACCAGCCGACGGACCAATGGCTCCACCTGGCGACCGAGACGCCAGGCAGTTGGTGGACGCCGTGGTCATCATGGCTGGCGGATTTTGGCGGCCGCCGGATACCCGCGCGCAACAAGCCCGGCAGCATGGCGTATCCTGTGATTGAAGCCGCACCGGGGCGTTATGTGCAGGAAAAAATTTAAACGCATGTCTATAAATCCCGTCATTCCCGCGCAGGCGGGAATCCAAGTTTTGCAAGTCATTGATAGGCATGAAAATTGGATTCCCGCCTGCGCGGGAATGACGAAGGGTTTGAATTGATTGTAGTGCCCAGAAAAAACATTTCACAGGAGAAAATAAAATGACAACAACACAACGCATTGCCCTGGTCACGGGCGGCATGGGCGGTCTGGGTGAAGCCATTTGCATGAAGCTTGCGCGCATGGGCATCAAGGTGGTGGTCACCTATTCGCCGTCAAACACCAAATCCGCCGATTGGCTGAAGGAAATGGCGGCGCGTGATTTTCATTTTTACGCCTATGCGGTTGATGTGGCCAATTATGACAACTGCGCGGCGGCGATTGACAGGATACAAAAGGAAATCGGTCCCATTGATATTCTCATCAACAACGCCGGCATCACCCGCGACATGACCTTCAAGAAAATGACCAAGATCGACTGGGATGCGGTGATCGACACCAATCTCGACAGTGTATTCAATATGTCAAAACCGGTGGTGGACGGCATGGTCACGCGCGGCTGGGGGCGGGTGATCAACGTCTCATCGGTCAACGGCCAGAAGGGTGCCTTCGGGCAAACCAATTATTCGGCGGCCAAAGCCGGGATGCACGGCTTTACCAAGGCGCTCGCGCTGGAGGTGGCCAAAAAGGGCGTGACGGTCAATACCATTTCGCCGGGATATATCGGCACGGCGATGGTGCGCGCGATTCCCGAAGATGTGCTCAACAGCAAAATCATTCCGCAAATTCCGTTGGGACGCCTGGGTCGGCCTGAGGAGGTGGCGGGGCTGTGTGCCTATCTGGCATCCGACGAGGCGGCATTTATCACCGGTGCCAATATCGCCATCAACGGCGGGCAGCATATGCAGTGATGCCGCCGTGCCGCTGTTTACTGGTAGAAATGCACCCCGCCATTGACCGCCAGATTGCTGCCGGTGATGTAGCTTGATGCCTCGTCGGCCAGAAACGCAACGGCGTTGGCAATATCGTCCGGCAGACCCATGCGCTGCGAAGGTATCGAGTCGATGACAGCCTGCCGCGCCGTTTGTGGCATGGCTTGTGTCATGGGGGTGTCGATAAAGCCGGGGGACACGGCATTGACGGTGATGCCTTTTTTGGCCATCTCCAGCGCGAGAGCCTTGGTAAAGCCCAATATGCCGGCCTTGGCGGCGGCGTAGTTGGTCTGTCCGAATGCGCCTTTGACAGCATTCACGCTGGCAATATTGATGATACGCCCCCATTGCCGCTGCACCATGCCTTCGATGACATGTTTGGTGACATTGAAGGTGCTGTCGAGATTGGCGGACATCACCGCGCGCCATTGATCGAGTGTCATTTTGCGAAAGCTGGCATCCCGCGTGATACCGGCGCAATTGACCAGAATATCGATGCGCCCGTGTTTTGTTTCAATCGCCCGTATCATGGCTTTCGCGGCCTCGAAGTCGCTGACATCGGCCTGGATGGACTCACAAGTGTCATCGCCATAACCGGCGGCCTGCATGGCCGCGTGCCAGGGTTTTTCCGAATCAGGCAGCAGAAAATTGGCAATCACCAGGCAACCATCGGCCGCCAGTCGTTTGCAAATGCCGGTGCCGATGCCGCCTACGCCGCCGGTGATGAGCGCGATTCTTTTCATGTGATTTTTGTTGGTTGAAAACAGGTGGTCATTTTAGGGCACCAAAAAGAAAAAGCCCCAAGAGAACAAACTCTTGGGGCGAAGTCCCTAACGTGTTGTTAAGGAGGAGGAGACGGTTTTACTTGCGTTTGGCGGCCGGCTTGGCGGCTTTTTCGGCCGTTTCAGTGGCGGTCTTGAACGCGTTATCCGCAAAGCTGGTGGCTTGTTTTGCCGCTTTTGAAAAGCTGTCGGTTGCGGCGGTTGATGCGGCCAGGCCATTTTTGATGGCGGCAACAAACACATCCGATCCGGCTGGCGCTGACTTGGCAACCTTGTCCAGATTATCCACGACCGACTTTTGAAACAGGTTCACACGTTCTTCAACCAAAGCGCTGTATTGGGCTTGGGCGGCGGCGGCGGCGTTGTAAAAATTCTTGCTGTAGCCCATGGCGAATTCCAAACCGGTTTCAGCGGCATGGGTGCGCAATGTGTTCAGATCATTGGCATCCTTGACGGTGGCGACGGCTTTGGCGTTTTTTGCGGTGACATCAAAGCCGGTTTTGAAGGCTTCCATATTGAGCGCAACCAGGTGCTCGGTGCTGGCCAGGCCAACCTGCGCAAACTTCATGGCTGCGTCCAGGGTGGATTTTGAAAAGTCGCCGAATTGTTCTGTGGTGGCATTAAAGGTGTTCATGATGTTGCTCCATATAAAGGTGGTTTGAGTGAATCAAGCAGCTCACCTGAAGTTCGTGGATATGCTGCACTGCACAATATCCATAATAGGGGTGGTGGTTTGGGAAGTCAAGTGTTTTTTGTGCATCGCAACAACTATTTTTTAGCCACTCGGAGGTCGTGGATGATTACACCATCGCGCCGGATGACATCGCGCGTGCCATCAACGACCTCATGGCACGGCATGGGTGCATGCCGCCCGCGGTCGATGTTGTCGGCAGCGGAAATAAGGGACAGGCCGAAATGCAGGTTTACAGTGCCGTCGTCCCCGCCTCCGCCGGGACGACGATCATTTGCGGATTTGAGAAATGGAATTAACTGTCTGCCGGCCTTGACGCGTTCAAGCAAAAACCCGCGCCCCGCCGCGCACTCAAATCTCCGCAGCCACACTCGCCTGGCCGAGGATTTCGCGCCGCAGCGCCCCGTATTGCTGCAGGGCACTTGCCCCGAACAACGGATCCGCGACAGGTTTTACCGCAGCATCGATTGCCGCCCAGTCGCTTGCAGTCAATGTTTTCGCGATGACAGGAAACAGGTCGGCTTCCTCGCGCGCCATGTGATGCCGGAAGTGGGCAATGTATTCGCGGCCCGGTGTCTCGACGCTTTCGCGCGGCAGGATCGCACCGTTCACGACGCTATCCAGATCCG
>JANPNJ010000289.1:0-2826 GCA_031427395.1 Burkholderiales bacterium | reverse complement strand
TGTGGCAATTCACCGTCATCGAAGGGCTGGCCTCCGGCGAGACCGGGTTTTACGCAAAGATCCACCACGCCGGGCTGGATGGGCAGGGCGGGGTGGCGCTGGCGCAGGTGATGTTTGATCTGGAGCCGAACGCGCGACGTGCGCCGGCGGCAAAGGCTGAGGCAGCAACCGCACCGCCGCCGTCGGCGGCACGCCTGATCACAGCCGCGTTGCAGACCAGTGCGATGCAATACACAAAAATCCTGAAGGCGGTGCCGGGTGCGCTGAAAACAGCGGGGGCAAAAGTGGTGTCGGCGGCGTCGGCATTGTCGGCATTGTCGTCATCACAAGCCAAAAAGCTGGGTGCGCCCACCGAGCAGCTTGCCGGCACTGGCGGCCTGCTGGCGGGTGCGGCCAAGCTGAAAAGCACCGACACACCATTGCAGGCGGTAAAAAAATTATTGCCCGCCGGTGTCAAGCTGGGGCCGCGCACACCGCTGAATGTCGCCATCACCGGCAAGCGCGCCTTCATGACGGCACGTCTGCCGCTGGGCGAGACCAGGGCGCTGGCGAAATTTTTTGAGGTGAAAGTCAACGACATCATTCTCGCCATCTGCGCCGGTGCGCTGCGCCGATATTTCGCGGGTGACAAGGCGGCACTTGCCAAATCCATGATGGGTGCGGTGCCGGCCAGCCTGCGCGCACCCGGTGACACCACACAAAACAATCAGGTGACGATGATGCTGGTGAATCTGGCCACCAACATCGCCGATCCGGCCAAACGCATCCAGGCGATTCGAGCCTCCAGCCAGTCGGCCAAGGAAACGGCGGGGGCGATGAAAGGCACGATGTCCGCCGCCACCAGTCAATTGCCCACGCTCGGCATTCCGTGGCTGATGAGTGTCCTCACGCCGCTCTATAAATCAGCCGTGGCCGCCAATCGCATTCCGGTGCTCGCCAATGTGGTGATCTCGAATGTGCCAGGTCCCGCCGTGCCGCTTTACATGGCTGGTGCGAGGCTGTTGGCGTATTACCCGGTGTCGATTGTCACGCACGGCCTGGCGCTCAACATCACCATCCACAGCTATGACGGCCAGCTTGACTATGGCGTGATCGCGGCGAAAAAAGAAGTGCCGGGCCTCGGAAAATTCATCAAGGCCATGCATGGGGCGCATCAGGAGCTGATGCAGGTGATGTCGCCGCCAACGCCGGTAAAAAAAGTCCCGGCAGGCAAAAAAACCGTGGTCAAATCCACCAAAGCAAAAAGGCAAGGTTGATGGCAAGGACAAAAAATAGTTCACGCGTGAATAATGAATCGGATGCGTCGCTCGACGCTGAAATCGCCATGGTCGAGCGTCAATTAAAAGCGCCGAACGCGCTGTTGCTGGCGCTGGAATCGCGCGCGCCGTGGGAGTTGGGCGCGACCATGGCGGCATGGCCGCTTTTGAAAACCGCGCCCACGGGTGACGGCCACGCCGTGATTGTATTTCCGGGCCTCGGTGCGGGCGATTTATCCACGGCGCCACTGCGCAATTTTTTGTCGGCACAGGGCTACGCCACCCACGGCTGGGATCTGGGGCGCAACCTCGGGCCGCGCCAGGGGGTGTTGCAAAAAAGCATCGAGCGCATCGGCGAGATTTACAAAGCCAGCGGCGGCAAAGTGAGTCTGGTGGGATGGAGTCTGGGTGGCATTTACGCCCGCGAATTGGCCAAGGAATTGCCGACACTGGTGCGTTCGGTCATCACGCTTGGCACGCCCTTCGCCGGCGATCCGAAAGCCACCAACGCGTGGCGCATTTACCAATTTGCCAGCGGCCATAAATTGACCAATCCCGAACTCATGGCGCGGGTGAAGCAGGCACCACCCGTGCCCACCACCTCGATATATTCCCGCTCGGACGGCGTGGTGGCGTGGCAGCTTTCGCACCAGACACCGACTGCCAAAGCCGAAAATATTGAAATCGTCGCCAGCCACGTCGGCATCGGGCTCAACCCGATTGCGTTATACGCGGTCGCCGACCGGCTCGCGCAGCCAGCGGGCAAGTGGAAAAAATTTGACCGCAGCGGCTGGCGGCAATATTTTTATCGCGATACTGAACGTGAGGGTGGGGGTTGGTTTTGAGTTGTTTTTTTGAACCGCCAATGGACGCCGATAAAGCGCCGATAAAGTCAACTGCAAGTGAATGGCGAATCGACTGTAAACGAATGATTTTCATGATGAGCGAAATTTTTTTTATCACTTTGCAGGCGGCAATTGGACGCATGGCATTGGCGGGCGTAAATCGGCGCTCATCGGCGTCCATCGGCGGTTAAGTCACACCTCAGACCATGCCAGACATCATCGCCAACGGCATCAGCCTCCACTACGAATCCATCGGCCGCGAGAGCGATCCGCCGATGGTGATGGTCATGGGGCTCGCGGTGCAGATGATTTTCTGGCCGGATGGGTTTTGCCGGATGCTGGCCGACCGCGGGTTTCGTGTCATTCGTTTTGACAACCGCGATGTCGGCATGTCCACCCATCTGAACCACCTGGGCACACCCAATATCGCTGCCGCGTATTTGAAATTCATGATGCGCCTGCCGATCAAAGCGCCCTACGCCATTGACGACATGGCGGCGGACACGGCGGCGCTGATCGCGGCATTGGAATTGCCGCGTGTGCATCTGGTGGGTGCCAGCATGGGCGGCATGATCGCGCAAAACCTGGCGGCCACGCATCCACAACCAATCGCCAGCCTCACCTCCATCATGTCCACCACCGGGCGGCGCAGCCTGCCCAAGGCATCGTGGCGGGCGATGAAGGCGTTGCTGGCGCGCCCAGCCAAACCTGGCGACAACGAGGGC
>JANPNJ010000288.1:0-3344 GCA_031427395.1 Burkholderiales bacterium | reverse complement strand
CTGGCTGGAGAAAACCAACCAGCTCGACGTGCAACAATCCATCCGCTTTTACGACCTGCTGGAAACCCTCAACAACGGCCGCCTGCTGCTGGCTTTTCTCGCCGAGTTTTCCAGGGGCAAGTCGGAATTGATCAACGCGCTGTTTTTTTCCAGCTTCAAGGAGCGCCTGTTGCCGTCCGACGTTGGCCGCACCACCATGTGTCCGACCGAGCTGTTCCACGACCCGAACGAAGAGCCCTACCTGAAACTGTTGTCAGTCGAGACCCGTTACCGCGACGAATCCATTTCGCAACTCAAAAACATGCCGGTTGAGTGGTCAAAAATCCGGCTCAACATTGACGACCCGGCACAAATGAAACAGGCGCTGGCGGCGCTGGCGGACACCAAGCGTGTCTATGCGCTGGACGCGCGCATGATGGGGCTGATCCCGATGTTCGACGACGGCTCGGGACCCAACGAAGACGACATTGTTGAAATTCCCGCGTGGCGCTATGCCATCATCAATTATCCGCATCCGCTTCTGACCAACGGCCTGTCGGTGCTGGACACCCCCGGCCTGAACGCGCTTGGCCTTGAGCCTGAACTGACGCTTGCCACCGTGCCCAATGCCCACGCGGTGTTGTTTTTGCTCGGTATCGACACCGGTGTCACCAAAAGCGACCTGGAAATCTGGGATCGTTATGTGCGCACCAGCCTGCCGGCCAAAATCGCGGTGCTCAACAAAATCGACCTGATGTGGGATGAGCTGAAAACCGAGCCGGAAATCCTGGCCGGCATGGAGCGCATGATGGCCTCCACCTCCGCGCAGCTTGGCCTGCCGCGCGAAAAAATATTCGCGCTCTCGGCCAAGGAAGCGCTGATCGGCCGGATCAAGGGTGACACCGAACAAGTGGATCGCTCCGGCATCAAACAACTGGAATCCTACCTCGCCACCGAGATCATCCCGATCAAGCGCCAATTGCTCGCCCGCGCGGTCACCAGCGAGATCGGTGCCATGATGGTGGCCAGCCACAAAAGCGTGGTCGGCAAATACGAGCAGTTGCAGGTGCAGCAAAAGGAGCTGTCGGCGTTGCAGGGCAGAAGCCGTGAGCTGGTGACCAAGCTCTGGCAAAAAGTGAGCCAGGAAAAAGAAGCGTACAACGCCGCCCTCAACGAATACAAATCACAGCGCACCAACTTCAATCTGAAAAAAAACCGGGTGCTGGATGCGTTCAATCCGACCCGCCTGGACGTGTTGTGCGCCAAAAGCCGCCAGGCAATGGATGACTCCTGGACAACCCCCGGCCTGACCCGCGGCATGCGCGAATTGATCCGCCTGATTGGCGATGATTTTGAAAATGTCCGGGTCTCCGGAGAGGAAATCCGCCAACTGATGGAAGACGTCTATCACACCTTCCACACCCGTTTTGGCTTTTCCGCCCTCGACTTTCCCAAGCTGGACTTTGAGGCGCCACACGCCAAATTGGCGCAGTTGATCACCGAGACCGAGCACTTTTGCACAGACCCGGTCAACATCATGATGACCGAAAAACGCTATCTGGTGAGGCGGTTCTGGCGTCAGTTGGTCGAGCAGTCCAAGCTTATTTTCAATGAGGCGCGGCGCAACACCGAGCGCTGGATCATGGAAGTGCCGCTGCCGCTGGAAACCCAAATCCGCGACCACAAATCCCAGCTCGAGGCGCGCCTGGCATCGCTGCAGAAAATCAATGAGCGCGGCTCCAGCATCAATGACGAAATGGCCAAGCTCAACGCCCAGTTGCTGGACGCGCAAAAACAGATCACCCTGATTTCCGGCCTGATCCGCAAGGTGCGCGATGGTGGCAATGGTGGCGGGGCGGTGGCCGCGCCGGCAAAACCCGCCGCGCCGCCGATGCCACAAGCGGCATATCTTGAGACCCTGCGCATGCCGACGACCAACGTGGCAATCGACCAACAGAGTTTGCATGAACGCACCGTGCGCACCACGGCATTGGGTCGCCCGGCGGCAGGCAGCGGCGGGGACAACAACACCATAAACATCGACCTTGGCAACTTGCGTTGATGGGATTGCCCGTCAAACCAGAATAACGTCGTACTGCTCCTGTGTATAGGCGCTTTCGACGGACAGAGTGATGGGCTTGCCGATGAAGTCTTCGAGCATCGCCATCGATTGGGATTCCTCATCGAGAAAACGGTCAATGACGGACTGGGACGCCAGTATCCGGTATTCCTTGGCGTCAAAACTTTTTGCCGAGCGCGTGACCTCGCGCAACACCTCGTAACACACCGTTTGCGCGCTCTTGATTTCACCGCGCGCGCTGCACGTCGGGCACGGCTCGCACAACACATGCGCCAGGCTCTCGCGGGTGCGCTTCCTGGTCATCTCCACCAATCCCAACTGTGAAAAACCGCTGATCGACCAGCGGGTGCGGTCACGCTGCATGGATTTGTTGAATTCCGCCAGCACCGCCTGTTTGTGGCCTTCGTTGTCCATGTCGATGAAATCGACAATGATGATGCCGCCCAGGTTGCGCAGGCGCAATTGCCGCGCGATGGTCTGCGCGGCCTCGAGGTTGGTTTTGAAAATGGTGTCGTCAAAACTGCGGCCGGAGACATAGGCGCCAGTGTTGACATCGACCGTGGTCAGCGCCTCGGTCTGGTCCATGATCACATAGCCGCCGGATTTGAGTTCCACCCGCCGGTGCAGGGCCTTGGCAATTTCATCCTCTGCGCCAAACAGGTCAAACAGCGGCAATTCGCCGGCGTAATGCTCCAGCACCGCCACGGAGCGGCGCGTGTAGTGCTGGGCAAAGTCGCGCATTTTTGCGTGTGTTTCGCGCGAATCAACAATGATGCGTTCGGTTTCCCCCGACACCAGGTCACGCAGCACGCGGTGGCTCAGATCCAGATCCTGGTAGAGAAGCGATTGGGGTGCCGCCGTCACCGCCGCGCTTTTGATGCCGCGCCACAGCTTGACCAGATAGTCGATATCGGCATTGAGCTCCTCGTCGGTGGCAGTCTCGGCCACGGTGCGCACGATAAAACCGCCCGCCACACCCTCGGGCACCAGCGTTTGGATTTTTTCGCGCAATTGCTCACGCTCGGCTTGGTCTTCAATGCGCTGCGAAATGCCGATGTGATGGTCTCCCGGCAAATACACCAACAGCCGGCCGGCAATTGAAATCTGGGTGGACAGGCGCGCGCCCTTGGAGCCAATGGGGTCCTTGATGACCTGCACCACGATGGTCTGGCCTTCCTGCAACAATTTCTCGATGGGTTTTTGTTCGGCTGCTTTTTCGCCGTTGCCGTTCTCAACACTTTTTTGCCCGGCCCAAATGTCGGCGACATGCAAAAACGCCGCGCGC
>JANPNJ010000287.1:0-11506 GCA_031427395.1 Burkholderiales bacterium | reverse complement strand
GTTAGCTCAGTTTGATGAGGCCCGCGGCTCCAAAGGTGCCTGCGCACCTTTGGACGGAGCCGAATCTGAGCGCCTTGCAAGGCGCGAAGTGGGTTCATGTGGTCGGGGTTTGACCGCATGAACGAGCAGAGCAGCAAAAGTAGTCGATGGGCCGTTAGCTCAGTTGGTTAGAGCAGAGGACTCATAATCCTTTGGTCGTTGGTTCAAGTCCAACACGGCCCACCAAAATTGATTTTGCTGAAACGCACCCCCCCCACCATGCCCTATTCAGCCAACGCCGTCCCTTCACCTTGCGCCGCTTTCTGAAAAGCACATCGCGGCCACCTTTGTGGTGTATCCGTTGGTGGTGATGGCGTTGGAGTGGTTGATCTGGCGTGGGGAAATGGCCTGGAATATTTTGGGTGTCACGCTGCTGGTATGGGGCTACGGCCAATACCGGTTGAGCGGGCAATGTCGCAGTGCGCATGGCGGCGGCGGGCCGGGCATCGACATCCCTCCGACGCGGGTGGTCGAGACTGGCATTTATGCGCTGACGCACAACCCGATGTATTTGGGACATCTCATTTTCATGCTCGGCCTGGTGGTCACGTTTTATTCGGTGCCTGCAGTGCTGTTGTTGCTGTCCCATGTGTTTTGGTTTCAGCAACGGGTGCTTGAGGACGAAGCACAATTGCAAACGCTGTTTGGTGTGTCATTTGATGCATACCGTGCGCGGGTGAAACGCTGGATACCGGGTGTGATCTGAAGCGCAGTTACTGAAGCAGTCTTGTTTTTTGGGAACTTCTAAAAACTTCAAAATTACCTTCCCCTGCGAAGGCAGGGGCCTAATTTTTGTTGTGGAATCAGTCGCATACAAAATTGGGTATCGGCCTCCGCCGGTAAAGGGTGGGTATTGAGATGATCCATGTTGTAAAACACAAGCGCAGGAGCGGCAATTCAGACAAAATCGCCCCAAACGCCGCGCCAATGCTAGCGTTTGATAACTATTAAACAGCGCATGTTCTCAGCCGTGTTGTTTGTGATGCACAACAACCGCGCCTACCACCAGGAAGTCATGCACCTGCAACGCATGGCCGCGCTGCACGACCGGCGGCCCGATCAGGCCGGCATCGGCAATGTCATCACCAATCCTGATATTGATTACGCCAAGCTGGCGCAGGCACACGGCGTGTGGGCGGAAGGCCCGATTACTGATCCGGGCAAACTCGCGGCGGTCTTGAAGCGCGCGGTCGCGGTGGTGCAGGGCGGTGCGCCGGCGTTACTGGATGTGGTGTGTCAGGCGCGGTAGCGCCGCGAGCGAAGGCGAAGCCCATTGTCAGGTTTGAGAGTGAGCCGCAATCGCGTTGAACGCCGCCTGCGCCCGGCGCATCAAGCTGGGATGCAAAGTGCCAAGTTTTGGTGACTGCCCAAATGGTTGGCCGGGCGGAACCCGGAACCATACTTCGGTATAGGGCAGATTTGCGAGTTTTCCCAAATAAAATTTGGTTGGGTAGCTCAAGCCGGAATGCCGGTAGGCGAAGCCATCTTCCGGGGTGATGGCAAATTCGCCGCTGCGCAATGACGTGACGCGTTTCGATGTTCCGTAGGCAACCGCAACGCCATCGCTCCCGTCCTGGAATGCAACCATGCCCACAACCAGTGCGGGTCTCGGCTTGCCTGCCGGTATCCCGGCAAGCTCCGGGAAGCGGCAATACACTATGTCACCCAGCGCGGGCAGGGGCGCGAATTTTTTTGCGTTCAATGCCAGACCCACCGGAAACATCATGGCTGAAAAGGGAATCGACGATTTTCGCCCGGCCATGTATTTTGCCGACCGCTTTTTTGATCAAGGCATATTGTGTTGCCGTCAGCGCGCCGTCGTCGGCCTCGTATTGCGGCAAATGCGCCCTGGCGGATTCAGCCAGCACCTTGTGGATGGCATCAGTCTCGGAAACACCAAGTGTTTTTGCCAGCCGCTTGAGTGTGTTTCTTGTGACACCGTTGTGTGTGTCGCTTTCACGAAACCGAAAAAGTATTGGCTTGTGTTCCATTTTGAATTCCCGCAAGGTCGAATGTATTTTATATCTTAAAGATATCACAAGTGGGCGGGGCTGTCCAGCCCGCTTTCAGTTCACAAATTGGCAAGCAGCGGAATGTCCTTCGCCTTCGGCCCGCCCTTGATGCTGGATAGCCAGGCGTGGATGTCATTGATGTCACTGTCGCTCAAAAATTTGTCGCCGTAGCGCGGCATGTCCTGGCGGGGGCTGCGCATTTGGGTGCGGAAGATGGCGGCCAATCTGTTAGACCGCGACACCGCACCGGGTGCGGATGCCGAAGACCTGCTGCAATTGCACACGCCCACGTTGGTTGTTCCGGGGCGCGATGATTCCCACGCCACCTCGGCAGCGCGTTACCTTGAGGAGTGCATTCCGGGTGCCGAATACTGGGACATTCCCCCCGCCCTGCAAACCGAGGAAAACACGTCGCAACGGTTGCTGGAATTTTTGGCACGGGCAGGCGGCTGAATGCAACACCACCGGACAGGTGGCCACCATCACCAGCAAAGTGACCAACCTCGCCGCATTTCGATTGCAGAGTCACGAGGCAAAAAATTGAATGGGCTGCGGACTGAGTGATCTATCCGCGCTTGATCAGGCGCGGGATGAATTGGCCAGGCGCAAGGTGTGGGGAGTTGATTTGAATGCAAAAGTTGAGGCAGGGCAAGCTGTTTCAGCCAATAATGTCGCAAACACCCCGACCCGGCTAGACTTTCAAAAATTGCAAAACGCCTCGACATCTATCCGGTGTAATCCAAAAACCGCTCCGGTGACACCCGCAACGCCGCACCCGTGGGGCAGGAGCGCACACAAGCCGGCCCACCCTTCAGGTCCTTGCACATGTCACATTTCACGGCTTTTTTCGGTGCGTTTTTATCGACTGCCTGGCTTGATGTGCCCGGCTCATCCCCCAAACCAAACAATAACCACGAAAACACCGACTGTTTGGCGGCCGGCGGCACGGCGGGGGCCAACTGGATCACCCCATACGGGCAATTCTTTTCACAATTGCCGCAACCGATGCAGGCATCGTTGATAAATACTTCACCGTTTTGTGAACGATGAATGGCGTCGGGCGGGCAATCTTTCATGCAGTGGGGATGTTCACAATGCCGGCATGAGGTTGGCACGTGAATTTGTGCGTACGTTGGCCCGGCTTCCCGGTCGAGCCGTGAGGTGCCATCATGGGTTTCGGCGCAGGCTTTTTCGCAGTTGTTGCAGCGGATGCACAGCGACTCATCAATCAGCAACACATCGGTGGCTTCACCCAGCCCCTGCTTCATCAAAAATGAAATCAGGTTGCCGGAGTCGGAGTTTGATTCCATTGCCTGGTTGGCCGACATGCGTTGCATCAGGCGTGTGTCCATGCCGCCGCGCATTGAGGTATTGCGCGCCACCACCTCCACAAAACGCCGGGCCTCGAGCATCACACATTCGGTTGGCACCGCCGCGCGCACGGTTGCCGATCGTGGCGCATCGGACATCAGCGCCATCTCGCCGACATAGTTGCCCGCCGACACATATGACAGCACCACCTCTTTGCCGGATATGGCGCGCGACACCATGACCGAGCCGCGGCGAATCATGTAGAGGCCGTCGGCCTTGTCACCTTCGTTAAAAACAATTTCATTGGCGGCATATTTTTTGATGAGGGCGCCCTCCACCAAAAAGTCAACTTCCTCTTCGGCAATCTGCGCCTGCAAGTACTGGCGCACGGCACGCTTGAGTGATACTTGATCGAGCGTTTTGCGCACGGCTTCAACCGATGCCAATAATTTCAACATCGACCGGCGTGGTGTCTCGATCAGGACACAATCATTGCCCGCCGATATGGTGGCGGTACGGCGGCGGCCGGAGATCAATCCCATCTCGCCAAAAAATTGGCCCTTGTTCAAAACAACCGTGGTTGGTTTGCCGTCTTTGCCACTCACCAAAACCGTGACGCTGCCCTCGACAATCGAAAAAAACGAATTGGTGTAATCATTTTTGGCAAAAATAGTGGCCGCCAACGCCGGGGTGTGGATTTCGCTGTCGAGCAAAAATTCACGCAGCTGCAAGGTGGTGAGTGCCGATAGCAGTGGCACGTTTTGGCGGATTCGCTCCAGACCATCGGCGACATTTTTAACGGCGCGATAGGAGGAAAACTTTTTGCGCAACAAGGGTTCATCGGCCGGTTCGATGTCGCGGCCAAGGGCGTATTCAATCACCTCATAGCCCTGGTTCATCGCCTGCTTGATCAGTGGGTAACCACCCAGTGCGCCGATGATATAAATGCCCGGCACATTCGATTCGTATTGCGCCGACAACTGCGGCACCGACGCCGGGTCGTTGTTGGGAAAGGTGACACCAAAACTTTCCACCAGTTTGCGTGGCGGCGTCGCGCCGAGCCGCGCGATCACCCGATGGCAGCGGATGGCTTCAATACCTTTTGGCGTGTTGGCGACAAAACGCATCGGCAGGCCGCCGTCCACGGCGCTATCCGCCTCCTCCACACGTTCCACCCTGGTGCCAAAACGGCATTCGAGTGTGCCGTTGGTGATGGCATCGAGCACCGCCGCCAGATTGCCGTCCTTGCAGCGGGTGAATTCATCGTTGCGGTTGATCATGATGACGCGGTTTTGTTTGGCCAACGCCAGGGCATTTTCAATCGCGGCGTCACCCGCCCCCACCACCACAATGGTCTCGTCGCAAAACTCAGCCGGGTCATCGAGTTGATATTGCACCTCGGGCAGGTCTTCGCCGGACGCGCCAAGTTTGCGCAAATTTCCCTGTACACCGATGGCCAACACCACCGTGCCCGCTTCGATTTTGCCGCCGTTGGCCAAGGTGATGACAAACGCGCCTTTGTTGCCGGTGATGGTGGTGACCTCGGTCTGGTAGCGGATATTGACGCCGTATTTTTTTAGCTCGTTGTCCCATGCGCCAAGAATATTTTCGCGGGTGCCGGCGGCAAAGCTCATCGGGCTGCGCAGCGGCAACACCGCCGGTTCGGCCATGACATGTTTGCCTTTTTGGTACTTGAAAATGGTGCTGGCGGGTTGTTTTTCGGTCTCAAGCAGAATGTGCGCAATTTTAAGTTCCGCCGCATGGCTGGCCGCCGACAGTCCGGCGGGGCCGGAGCCGATGATGGCAATTTCAAATCGTTCGATGGTCATGCTTGGTTCGCCCTATTGATTCAACGTGGGCCGTAACGCCCGCAGTTGTGTCGTAAATTCATTCGGCTTGAATTGTTCATCGTTTTGCAACAGCGCATTGAGTTGTTGCCACGCGCGGTTAAAAGCCGCGACAGATTTAAGGGTACCTTGTTTGGCCATGAATTGCCCGACCGAGGCAATGGCCAGTGTCGCTTGTTCCGCCGCCGCATAGTCGCGATACATGCCATTGATGCCATCGTCCACCAAGCCTGCGGCAATGGCCGTCATGAATGGGTGGTCAACCTTTTTGCTTTCAATGAGTTTGATGACCTGGCTTGCCAGTGCTTGCATATTTTTCGCTGCCTGCCGCACGTCGCCCTCACCGGCAATCGCGCGGTGCAACTGCACGGTTTGTGTTGACACGCGCTCCCCAAGCGCCGGCTCAAGTGCCCGCGCAATCACCCGCAGCATCAACATATTCGCGTCGTTTAACCGCACCAAACCCGGCGTGGCGCGGACACCCAGCGGAGTGGTGGTCTGCAGGCGGTTTTCCGCCATGGACCGGTGGCAGGCGTGGCAATCAAACAGCACCAGTTCCGGAAACAAACCATCACGGCCGCGTATGTCATCGTTGAGAATATCGAGGGTGGCGGTGACGGCCAGTGCCTGGCCAATCGCCCATACTTTGACGCCATCCCAGACGCGTTTACGTTGGCTGTAATCGTGGTCCACAGCAAAGTGACGTGGTGCCAGCGCGGTGAAGTTTTCCAATTCAAAACTCAAGCGTGGGTGGCCGGCACCCATGATGCGATGGGTGACCAGCTTGTCCTTGTTGCCGAAGTGGCAGGACAAACACAGTTTCGCCCGCGCCTGCGGGTCATTGGTCGGGTACATGCCAGCAGAAATATTCTTTGCGTGCGTGGCGTCGGTTGACACATGTGGGCGCAACCATTTTTCAGCGGGGCCGTGGCAGGCCTCACAGGTGATGTTGTCCTGCAACGTGAAGCGTTCCCCATGGCGCGCGGCGGGAATATTGTGTGCATGGCAATCGAGGCAAATTTTTGCCTGATGCGCCGCTTCAGTCAGGCCGAGTTTTTTGGCGATCTGTTTCGATTGTTCATTCATCAATACGTTGTAGGCGCGGGCGTGTTTGTCCTGCCGGCTCCAGGTGATGTATTCGTTTTGCAAAACATTGGAGTCTTTCCAGGTGTTGATCGCGCCGTGGCATAGCGACGACGCACAGGTCACGGCACCTTCGGTTTTGTGCAAAGATTGATAGGGCAGCGGCGCGGATGCGGGATTGGCGGTCGAGGACATTGGGGTTAATAACAACCCGCCACCAAGGGATGCAACAACAACCGACTGAACGATCCATCGAGCAGAAAATAAACGAAACGTCAGGTTCATTGCCGTGCCCCTCCGCGCGCCACCGGTGCCGCCACCATGGCGGACAGGGGAACAAATTTGCCCGCCTCGATGGTGTCGGTGACGGTCCACAACTTGCCCTCTGGCGTCAGGTAAAACTTGTCCATTTCATTGCGGTTAAACGGTCGTGAACCAATCCGTCCAAACACGGCGATTTGTCCGCCGGTTTCATCCACCGCCCGGTCCCGATCCAGCCCTTTTGACAAGGTCAGCGCCGGTGAATCGGTATGGCGCCAGGCGATCAGTTCCGGTTTTGGCTCGGGTGAGAAACCATAGAACTTTGGCTGTGAATCCGGCGAGGTGAGCTGTACCACCTTGATACCATTTTTGCCGTCGGCAATATAGGCAAACAACGACGCGTTGGTTGACGCGACAATCACATCGTGTGTGTCATTCATGGTTGCCGAGGCGGTGAAACGTGAATATTGGCGCGGCTGTTCAGGCTTTTCCACATCAACGATCACCAGCCCGTCACGGCCAGCGGCAACATACGCATAGGTGCGGGCCACATAAACACGCCGTGCATCGGCAAGCGGGACATGGGCTTTGATCAGCGGGCGATCCGGGTGGGTGACGTCGATGACTTCCAGACCCTTTGCCGTGGTGACAAAAAGATAACGAAATTGCAAAGCGGAGGCGCGCATGTCAGCAAGCGGCACGGTGGCGGCGACAACGGGCTTTAACGGGTCATTCAAATTAACGACTACCAACCCGCTATCGGTGGCGATGTAGGCATAGTAGCCACCAAGCACAATATGGCGCGCCCCTTTGAGCACATTGCCTTCATTCCATGTCGCCGCACGTTTGAGAAAATTATTGCGCGGCTCACCATCGGCCAGCGTATCAACATTGACCACGATCAGCCCCTCTTCGGCGTCAACCACAAACGCGTAGTGGTAAATCGGATGGAACGGCTGTTCCTGATTGGTCACACGCATCAAGTCCCCTTGGTTGCGGTCAGGTGCGATCGGTTGATTGGTTGGCAGTGCCATGCAGGTGGCATTTTTTGTTGGCACATGGGTGTTGTGACCCAATGGTGAAAATGGTGCCGAGATGATGCGCTGCGAAATGCCTTTATTGGCAATCGAGGCCACGTCATAGACACGAAAGCCGCCGGCACCTTCGGCAACAAACAAATATTCGCCGCGCAACTGCACACAGTTGGCTGCCCCCTTGGTGGGGTGTGAATGATGTGCCGACAATTTTTGTGTGGCTTGCTGGTGATTGTTGAACCAATCCGGATAGGCGTATTTGTGCAGATAACTGCCAATCACTGCCTGTGGCTCGTCCCACTCGGTGACTTGCACGGCTTCAACGTGTTTGGCCGAGCCGACCCAGGCGTTGAAGCCGACAAAGTTGACGGTGTTGGTGCCGTGCAACAACAGCTGCGACATGATGGCGTTGTTGTCGCCGTCACGGGCAGCGTGGCAATCGGTACAGGTTTTGGTTTCGGTTTTGCGTTCGGTGTGTGGGTAGTGCGGGGCAAACGCCTGCGACGAATATCCACTGGCGGCAATTGGCGGCTGTTGAATGTAAATGCGTTCACGGTTGGCGTTGGTGGATGACAGGATCAACGCCGAACTTGAGCGCACCGGCGCGACCCGGTTGCCCTTCACCGGGCCGTGGCGACCGAGCTGAAACATGTCGTCGCGCACCACCTGTGGGTTGTAGGTGGCGTAATTGCGCGATTCGCCACCCTCGTAATGTTGTTTGTCGGTTTTGGCGTTGGCCTGAATCGGCAAATGGCAGCCGGCGCACGAGGTGGTCCAGGAAAGATGGCAGGTATAACAGGTCATCTTTTCATTGCTGTGGGCGTAATCGGTTGGTGCGGCCGCAGCGCCGGTGCCGCCTGGTTTGCCCGGTCCCCATAGGCCGTCGTGGCCCGCCGCGCCGCTGTGCATTAATTTTGCGCGCGCGGCTTTTTCGTTGTATTTGGCATGGCCGGGGGTGACGCTGTTTTTGGTCAGCGACATTTTCCATTCTAGTTTCGGGTCGATGCCCGAGCGTTGAAACAACTCGTTATTGATCCACTCGAATCGCTTGCGGCCATCGGCGGTGCGCATCAATTGCAAATCGCGTCCCTGTGGGGATGCCGCCGGGCCGGAGGTAAACAGCGTCGGCAATTTGTCCGCCGTGCCGTGGCAATCCACACAATCAATTTCAATCGCGGCGGCCACCTCGCCATAAATATGGCCGTTGCCGTGCACGTCCTGTGAAAAATGGCAATCAACACAATGCATGCCCACATCCAGATGAATCGACGTGAGATGCACGGCCTTGTCGAATTTTTTGGGATCGGTATCCGCAACCGGCGCATTGTTTTTGTCAAGCAGGGTGCCTTTGCGATCACGTTTGAATACATAACGGAAATTCCAGCCGTGCCCATGGTAGTCGGCAAACTTGGTGTCCTTGGCTTTGTCGTTGTTTTCCCAGATGCGCTTGAGGAAATCACGGTCGCCCCACAAGCCGCGGGTGGCGGCTTCTTCCGGATTGCGCTTGAGAATCTCAAACGCTTCTTTGCCGCTTGGGTATTTTTGTTTTTGTGGCCACATGCGCGGCGCGTCGGCCTCGTAATCCCACATGGTGGTGCCATAAAACGTATTCACAAATACATTGGGCTGGTGCATATGGCAGACCATGCACTGGGATGAAGGAATGGCGCGGGTGAATTCGTGTTTGAGCGGGCTGCCGGATTTGGTTTTGTCGATGGTTGGGTCAACACTCTGGCTCTTGCCCTCGTTGCCAAATTTTGCGTAAGGGCCGCTGTGTTTGGGGTCGCGGTCATTGGCGTAAATGGTATGGCAGGCGGTGCAGCCCGATGAGCGATAGTCACCCGGTTGTTCATTGGTTCCCAAAAACCACAGGTGCGGATCGTTGAGTCGGGTTTTGGTGATGTTGATGACCGGCACAGCGATACGCTGGCCGGTGGCGGGGCCACGATTGGATTGTTTGATATCCGGCCGGCCGGGTTCATCCAGCTTTTGCAACGCGCCGCTGACGTTGGGTAAACCGATTTCCGGGAATTGTGAATTGATCACCCGTCCGCCGCGTTCAAATACGCGGAAAATATCGCCCGGTGGAATCGTTTCCCAGGCGGGCAGCGGTGCCAGTGACGGCAAAATGCCCATCGCCGTCATGTGTGGGGTGACCGGCACCGGATTTTTGAGCAACGCGCCAACACCATTGGCGGTGTAAGCCTCGCCAAGCATGTAGCGCTTGTAGGGCAGGATGCCATTGTTGTAGGACGCGCCGCCCCATAACATCGCCGAAGTTGACATCAGGCTGCGCTCCACCGCCTGGATGATTTCGAGATGGCAGGCACCACAAGCCTCACGCGCAACCCGCAGATCACCGGGATTGATAAAGCGCACAAATTCGCGCGCCTCACGATTCAGCAACGTATAACTGCCTGCCGGATTGGCGCTCGACGGCGCGTTCCATGCATCAGGAAAACGCGGCAGGATGTGCGCGGCTTGTTTGGCTTTGGTGTATTGCGCATTATCTTTGCTTGTTTCCTTTTGTTTAACAATGGTGGCATTGCCGCCGTGACAATCGGTGCAGCCAATCACCACGCCCGGATTGGCATGCATGGTGTGGCGATCGGTGGTGGTGTGGCAGGAAACACAGCCAAACGATTTTTGCGATTCATCCATGATTGATTGGCGGGCCGGGGCGGCGGGCGTGACGGCATAACTGCGCGCCACCGGCTTTTCACCGCCGCTGGCAGTTGCGTTGCCCGCAACGCCGCCAAAAATCAAACTCAAGCACAGCAGCGCGCCACCAAACATTTTTGCCTGAAAGTGCCCGCCAATAAAGGAGTTTTGTTTCATATCAATATGCCAGCACCAGGTTAATCAACACCGAATATTGCGGACCACGTTTGCCCTCATCGTACAACTGTTTGAGCGCCTTGCCCGGCAGCAAAGCCGAAGCGGAAATATTGAGGACGATGTTTTGGCTCATGACCGGCCGCACTTGCACACCGGCGGAAATATCGACGCCAAGGTTTTTTGAGGTGATGGGTTGATTGCGCAATACCGACAGCGACGAGGTGTGCACAAAACTGAGTTTTGACAGGTTCGCCAGTATTCTGACACGCGGCGTCAGATCGGCGTCCGCGCCAAAACCAATCAACGTCAGGCCGGGATTGACAAAATTGGATTGGCCTTGATCCTTGGATGAGCGCAATGAGGGCAGCACACCATTGCGCTGCGACAACGCCACGCCGCCACCGCCAATCAATGGCACCGCCTGACGAATAAAAAAGCTGGTGTCGGCACCGGCAAATTGTGGGTTCTCAAAAATGGCGTCAAAACCGCTGGCGATTCCGTCAAACGGATTTTTATCGCCGCTGGCAACCAACGCATTGGCGCGGATGCGCAGCCAACTGAAGTCACGAGAAATTTCCGCCGCCGCAAAACCGGCGCGTATGGTTTGCGCGCGTTGCGCCAGCGGATGGCGTTGATCGGTGCCGAATGCAGCATATAACGACGAGGTCAGATTCCAGCGGCCAAAGTGGCCATCCCCACTCAGGCCAACATAGGTGACGTGGTAATTGCGGGGACGTGTGTCGCCGATCACCGCCGGTCGAACCAGAAAGCCGTTGCGATCAAAGTAGTCCGGGCCTGATTCGCGGTTGATGTTGTGAATGACGGTTGCCTGCGTGGTGTGGCCGACCACCGGAAAATCCTGTCGGTAGGCGTTGGCGACAAACACATGATCGCGGCGCATTTTTTGGCTGAGATCATTCAAGCCGCTGTTGGTGTCTTTTTCGAGCCGGCGGAAATAGGCGAGGTTGTACTGCAAATGGTTGTTGTCGCGGATACCAAAAACGCGAATGCCGACGGGCACGTCCTGGAACAGGAATCCGCGGAAGTCGGAAATAAACGGCTGAATGCCGACTCGGACCGA
>JANPNJ010000286.1:0-4934 GCA_031427395.1 Burkholderiales bacterium | reverse complement strand
TCAGTGCGCGCGCCAGCCAATAGCGCCAGGTGGCATCGCGTTTTTCAGCGCTCGACATGGCATCGATGGCGCGTTTCACCAATGTCCACCGCGCCGGCTCGGTGGCGGTCTCGCGCAGCGCCGCGCGCGCCAGCCACGCGGCCTGGGTGTCGTTGAGCACATGGTCGCCGGCGCGCTGAAACCATGCGAGCGCATTGCTGTCTTGTTGCATGGCGCCCAGAAAACCGATCTGTGCCCATGCATGTTGTGCATCGTCTTTGCCCAAACGGCTTTCATTTTTGTCCAGCCACTGCGCTGCGGCACCGGCGTTGCCGCGTGCCAGCCGGGACACGGCAAACAGCGTCAATTCGCCACTGGCGCGGTCGCCGGCTTTGACCACATGCCCGTCGAGGAAGCGTTTGGGGTCGAGATTGGCGCGTGCGCTGGCGGCCTCAAACCCGGCCGGCAGGCTGGTGGCAAAGGCGGCGCTTTTGCGCGCGTCATTCACCTGGCCGTTTTCAAACAGCGTGCGGGTGCGCCGCCAGACATCGTCATTGGTCAATGCATTGGCGGCGCGCAACGGTTCGGCCACCCGCTCAAAAACATCGTAACAGGGCTCGGCCGCTGGCTTGGCGGCGATCCACAATGATTTGGCATCGGCAAGCGCGGCGGGCACCACGGCACGGTCATCACCCAACAACCGATAACGCAGGCGTTGGCACGCCACCTCGGAATCTTCACCACGGTAATCGGCCTGGTTGGCGGCGAAGGCTTGCCACATATTGAGGCTGCCGAGCGCGCGCAAATAGTCGCGGCGCAGTTGATCGGTGAAAGGCGCGTCGGGAAATTGCGTGATGAATTTTTCAATCACCGCGCCCATCTCGGCCGCGTTTTGCGCCGATTGCGCGAGCCGGGCGGACATCCACCACCATGTGATGTATGGCGCCAGCGGGTGATTTTTATGGATGCCGCTGCCCGGCATGAATTTTTCGGTGGCAACAGCCAGAGCCTTGGCGTCGCGACGTTCAAAGGCATCACGCGCCAACAGAAAGTCGCGCGCCGCCGCGTCGGCGGGCCGATTGGAGGTTTGGGCGGCAGGCGCGGCTCCGGCCGCAGCCGGTGCCAGCAGCGCGGCGGCTAAATATACACTGCCGGCAACAGCCATCAAACAAAGAAAGTTGCCAAATATCAATGAAGCAGCCAACACAAATGCGTAAAAACCATGTTGTTGCACAAGCGCGGCAAATTCACGCGGCCTGCCGGAGTCGGCCATGGATGCGCGCCAAAACCCGCCCCCCGCGATGACCGGGTGATCGCGGACTTTCAAGAAAAACATCACCGGGGATTGTTTCATGGGCATCATTCAGGATTATCGTGTCTTTTGGTTACTTTTCGCGCGCGGATGGCCTACAAATGAATTTTCTTGATCCGGCGTTTTTGGGGGCGCTGCTGACCATCATCGGCGTCAACATCATACTCTCAGGCGACAACGCGGTGGTGATTGCGTTGGCCGCGCGCACCCTTCAAGGCAAACAACAAAAACTGGCCATTTTCTGGGGGTCGGGTGCCGCCATCGTCATGCGCATTGTGCTGACCGTGTTTGCCGTGCAGTTGCTCGCCTACCCTTGGTTGAAAATTGTTGGCGCGTTGTTGTTGCTCTGGATTGGCGTGAAGCTGCTGGTGCCCGATGACGGTGATGCAAAAATTTCCGGCCATTCCACCTTGTTTGCCGCGATCAAGACCATCCTGATCGCGGATCTGGTGATGAGTGTGGACAACGTCATCGCGGTCGCGGCCGCCGCCGATGCCGCGCCGGTCGAATACAAAATGACGCTGTTGGTGCTGGGGTTGGCGATTTCCATTCCGCTGATTATTTTCGCCAGCACGTTGTTGATGAAGTTGATGGAACGCTTTCCCGTCATCATCACACTCGGTGCCGCGTTGCTCGGTTTTGTTGCCGGCGAGATGGCCATCACCGATCCGGTCGACGCGCTCTGGGTGAAACAAAACGCGGCATGGATGTCGTATGCGATGCCCGCGTTTTGTGCGTTGCTGGTGGTGGTGGTGGGAACCAAGCTCGCCAAACGACAGCAGAACGAAATGGATTCGGCGTGAAGCGCGCCTTCGAGCGTGCCGTCGGCACGGCGCGCGTGGTTGCCGGTCGCAACGCCACAGGTGCAATACCAATTGCATACAACTTGATCCAGTTGGTGTTGCCGCGCGAGATGTTCAGTCACAATTTGTATTCAGGAAATATGTTTTTGATGATGAAGTTGATGATGCCGTTTCCTGTCATCATTGGCGGCCTTGCCGTACGGCGTTTTTTTTGCAAACTAAAATTCATCACCAAAATGGCTTGCTCCGACTGGTGTGCTGAATGCGATTCAGTGCACCGATCGGATTAGGCAGGCGTTCATTGCATGTGTCCTCAGTAGCAATACCAGATTCAGCGCCACCCCACATCAAATAATTCCATGGAGAGAAAATGATCAACGCCCCAATTCGCCAATCAGGACTGAAGTTTGCCCGCAATGCCATTGCCGCCGCCCTGGGCGCGGCGGCCGTGTTGGTTGCCTCCAGCGCCAGCGCCCAGGCCTGGGTGCCGACCAAATCGGTTGAGTTTGTGGTGCCGGCCGGCGTCGGCGGCGGCGCGGACCAGATGGCGCGTTTTATCCAGGGTGTGGTCACCAAAAACAAACTGATGAAACAGCCGATGATTGTGGTCAACAAGAGCGGCGGCGCGGGCATGGAAGGTTTCCTCTACATCAAGGGTGCCTCGGGCGACCCGCACAAGATCATCATTACCCTGTCCAACCTTTTCACCACTCCGATTGCCACCGGTGTGCCGTTCAACTGGAAAGAAATCACGCCGGTGCAGATGATGGCGCTGGATCAATTTGTGTTGTGGGTGAATGCCGACAGCCCCTACAAAACCGTCGGTCAATACATTGACGCGGCCAAGGCCGCCGGCCCCTTGAAAATGAAAATGGGCGGCACCGGCTCCAAGCAGGAAGACCAGATCATCACGGTGGCCATTGAAAAACAAACCGGCGTCAAATTCACCTATATTCCCTACCGTGGCGGCGGCGAGGTGGCGGTGCAATTGGTTGGAAAACACGTGGATTCGACCGTGAACAATCCGATCGAGGCGGTCGAGCAATGGCGTGCCGGCAAATTGCGGCCGCTGTGCGTGTTTGACAGCAAGCCGATGCCATACAAGGAAAAAGTCACGGCCACCATGTCGTGGAATGACATCCCGACCTGCGCCAGCCAGGGCCTGAAAGTTGATTATCAGATGTTGCGCGGCATTTTCATGTCACCCGCTGTGACGCGTGCGCAGATTGATTTTTATCTCGGGCTGATGAAAAAAGTCCGGCAAACGCCGGAGTGGAAAGAATTTCTGCAAAAGGGCTCCTTCGACGCCACCGAGTTGAGCGGCATTGACTACAACAAATGGCTGACCACCGAAGACACGCGCCATTTCGGCCTGATGACCGAAGCGGGCTTTCTGGCCGAGAAAAAGTAATCCGCAAACAGTGCGGCAGGCATCCGCCCGGCATCCCGGCGCGGATGTCGGCAAAAAATAGAGTTGGGTCAATACATTTATTGGTCTTCTGCGCCACAATCACAAACATGCGTGCCCGGATTTGTTTGCATCGGTGGCTTGATGCGGGCAATCCCGTCGGCAAATTCAACCACGCCAACCTTGGCTCCGCAGAGGAAAACCCTTGAGTGATTCCACAGAAAAATCCGCGATCAGCTTCCGTGCCGCCGATATTGCCACGGCGGCATTCATTTTTGTCATCGGCGGCATAGTCACCTGGGACAGTTACCGCATCGGCGCCGGCTGGAAGGCCAGCGGCCCGGAATCGGGCTATTTCCCGTTTTATATCGGCCTTATTCTTTGTATTGCCAGCCTGGTCAATATCGCCAATGCCCTGCGTGTGGCGAAAAGTGCCGCTGAAGGGGAATCATTTGTCAGCGTGACCTCACTCAAGGCGGTGTTTTCGGTGTTGATCCCGACCATTGTTTATGTTTGCCTCATCAGCGGGGTGGGACCGGTGCCGGGGCTTGGCATCTATGTGGCCTCGGTCATTTTCATTGCCGCATTCATGATGTGGCTGGGCAAATACAAGTGGGGCAAAAGTCTCGCCGTGGGCGTGTCGGTGCCGGTGGTTTTTTTCCTGATGTTCGAAATATGGTTCCAGGTGCCGCTCCCCAAAGGGCCGCTCGAAGCTATGCTCGGACTCGACTAGGCGCACATCATGGATGAAATCAACAGTTTGATGCAGGGTTTTGCAATCGCGCTCACGCCGATGAATATCGGCCTGATGCTGGTGGGAATTTTGCTGGGGGTCTTGATCGGCGTGTTGCCCGGCCTGGGCGGCGCCAACGGCGTGGCGATATTGCTGCCGCTGACTTTTGCCATGGGCTCGACACCGGCGGGACAGGTCAGCGCGATCATCTTGTTGTCGTGTATTTACTGGGGCGCGCTGTTTGGCGGGGCAATCACCTCCATCCTGTTCAACATCCCCGGCGAGCCGTGGAGTGTGGCCACCACTTTTGACGGCTACCCCATGGCGCAGCAGGGCCGGGCCGCCGAGGCCATGACCGCGGCGTTCACGTCGTCTTTCATCGGCGCGTTTGTGGCGGTGGTGATGATCACCTTCCTCGCGCCGGTCATCGCAAAATTCGCCTTGCGGTTTGGTCCGCCCGAATATTTCGCCGTGTATTTGCTGACCTTTTGCAGCTTTGTCGGCATGACCAAATCACCGCCGATGAAAACCGTCGCCGCGATGATGCTGGGATTTGCGCTGGCGGCAGTCGGGCAAGACCCCATGACCGGCGGGCTGCGCCTGACCTTCGGCTTCGAATCGATGCTCAAGGGTTTTGATTTTCTCATCGCCGTGATCGGCCTGTTTGGCATCGGCGAAATTTTGCTCACGCTCGAAGAG
>JANPNJ010000285.1:0-4183 GCA_031427395.1 Burkholderiales bacterium | reverse complement strand
CGCTCGCTCGACGGCGGCGGCAGCGGGGATCGCAGCGAATTGCCCGATGTGCCCGAGCGCGCGGGGGCATGGAACCATGTGGTCTCCACCCGCGAAAATTGCCTGGGATCACAATGCCCGCGTTACACCGATTGTTTTCTCATGAAGGCGCGCAAAAAAGCGATGGACGCCGAGGTGGTGGTGGTGAACCACCATTTGTTTTTTGCCGACCTGGTGTTGAAGGATGACGGCGCGCAGGATTTGCTGCCGGCCTGCAACACGGTGATTTTTGACGAGGCGCATCAGTTGCCCGCCACCGCCACCCTATTTTTTGGTGAATCGGTCTCGACCTCCCAGCTTATCGAGTTGGCGCGTGACACCCGGCTGATGGGCATCCAGCACGCGGCGGACTTCAAGGATTTGCAGGAAGGTGCGGGCGTGCTGGATTTGGCCGCGCGCGATTTGCGGCTCGCCGTGCCCGAGGATTTTGCCAAGCTGCCGGGGCATACCATCAGCACGCGCGACGGTTTTGCCGAAGCCTTTGCCGACGCGCAGGAAGCATTGGCGGGCTTGCGGCAATTGCTCGAAAGCCAGGCGGATCGCGCCCAGGAGCTGGCCAACTGCATGGAACGCGCCGACGAATTCGCCCGGCGCATGGCGGGCTGGCAGGATAAATCTGTCGAGGGTTATGTGCGCTGGGCAGAGGCGTTTTCGCAGTCACTCGCCTTTCACTTGACCCCCTTGTCGATTGCCAATATTTTCCACAAGCAGGTGTTCGGCCAAAAGCGCGCGTGGATTTTCACCTCTGCCACACTCGCGGTGAAAGGAGAATTTGAGCATTACCAAACGGAGATGGGTTTGTTTGAGATGGTGGCGGACGAGGCAGACGACGCGTTTGGTGAAAGTGCCGTGGAAGAAAAAATCGAGACCGCGTATTGGGCTTCCCCGTTTGATTTTCAAAATCAGGCATTGTTGTATCTGCCCGAAAGCCTGCCGCCGCCGAATACGCCCAATCATACCGAAGCGATTGTCGATGCCGCCTTGCCGTTGATCGAAGCCGCCGGCGGGCGCACGTTTTTGTTGTTCACGTCACTCAAGGCGATGAACCGCGCCCATGAAATGCTCCAGGAAAAATTGGCCGCGCGCGGGCTTGATTTTCCGTTGATGGTGCAAGGCGAGGGCACCCGCACCGAATTGCTGGAGCGGTTTCGCAAACTCGGCAACGCGGTGCTGGTGGCGAGCCAGTCATTCTGGGAGGGGGTGGATGTGAAAGGCGATGCGCTGTCGGTGGTGGTGATCGACAAACTGCCGTTCGCCGCACCCGATGACCCGGTGCTGGCCGCGCGCATCGCCGCCATCAACGCCGCCGGCGGCAATGCCTTCATGCACTATCAGGTGCCGCACGCCGCCATCACCTTGAAGCAGGGGGCGGGGCGGTTGATTCGTGATGAAAATGACCGTGGCGTGTTGATGATTGGTGACAACCGTTTGGTGGAGAAAGGTTATGGCCGGCGCATCTGGCAAAGCCTGCCGCCGATGAAACGCACGCGCAGTGAGGCGGAGGCGGTGGCGTTTTTTGCTGGGCTGGTGAAAACTGGCTGAAACGCTGCTTCCTCAATGAGACCCTCCGCGTTGCGAAATTTTCCAATTGTCGATACAATGTATCAACATTCAGGAGAAAATCATGGCCGCGACAATCAATCATTCGATCATCAATGTGTGGGGAAACGGTTTGGCGGTGCGCCTGACCAAGCCGGTGGCAAAAGCAGCGGGGCTGGTGGAGGAGACGCCGGTTCGCATCACCGCGCAGCCCGGTCGTATCATCATCGATATAGAGACGACGCGACCGACCTTGGAGGCCATGCTTGACGCGTTTGATGCCAAACGGCATGGCGGCGAGGTGATGGCGCTGACACCGGTTGGCCGCGAAAGGTTGTAATTGTGGCGGTCAGGAAAACCACTCCCAAGGTGCCGGATCGCGCCGACTTGATCTGGATTCAGCACGATCCCCAGGCCGGGCGCGAGATGAAGGGCATGCATCCGATGCTGGTGATTTCAGCCCGTGCGTTCAACGAGCGCACCGGCCTGGTGATCGGCTTTCCCATGACGCACGCCACCTACAATGCCGACAATCCGTTTGCCATTGCCGTTCAGGGGCCAAAAAAAGAGGTCGGTTATATCCTCTGCCATCAGCCCAAGTCGTTTGACTGGCATGCCCGCATGGGCGGCGCACACCCGTGGGGTGCCGTGCCAAAACCAATTTTGCGCGAGGCATTGGCAAGGCTGGATGCGATTTGTGCAATTTGTGAGCGGTAGTGGGTGGGGTATGGCGGTCAACATCCTTGGGCGATGCTTGCAAATACGCCTGACTACTTCCCCCGCAACTGCTTCGCAATATCCTCCGCCGCACGCTCCTCCCGCGTTTTACCGCCGGTGCCACTTTGTTTGCGTGCCCCATCCGGCATCCCGCCAAACGCCCGCGTCAAATCATCGTCCGGCGCATCCAGCGGTGGGATCAATATTTCCTGTGACTGCAGGTTGGTTTTGGGCGAGGCGTCTCTGTACACCATCACCATTTGCGGGAAGGCGATCACCAGCGCGACCATGATGAGCTGGATCACCACGAACGGAATGGCACCCATGTAAATCTGCGCGGTGGTCACGGGTGCCATGGTTTTTTTGGTGACCCGATCCACATACGCCTTGCCCGGCGCGACACTGCGCAAATAAAACAGGGCAAAGCCAAACGGCGGATGCATGAAGGAGGTTTGCATGTTGATCGCCAGCAGCACACCAAACCAGACGAGATCGATGCCGAGCTTGTCGGCGGCCGGGGCGAGCAGCGGCACGATGATAAATGCCAGTTCGAAGTAGTCGAGAAAAAACGCCAGGAAAAACACCAGCAGATTCACCACAATCAAAAAGCCCAATTGCCCGCCGGGCAGGTTGGTGAGCAATTCCTCGACCCAGAGGTGGCCGTTGACGCCATAAAAAGTGAGGCTGAAAATGCGCGCGCCGATGAGGATGAACATCACAAAAGTGGTCAGGCGCGCGGTGCTGTCCATGGCTTGTTTGAGGCGGGTGACATCGAGGCGTTTTTTTGCCCACGCCATCAGCAGCGCACCCATCGCCCCCATGGCGCCGCCTTCGGTGGGCGTGGCAACACCCAGGAAGATGGTGCCCAGCACCAGAAAAATAAGTGCCAACGGCGGCACCAGCACGAAGGTGACTTTTTCGGCGAGGGTGGACAACAGGCCGAGCCGGAAAATTTTGTTGAGCAATGCCAGCGTATATGCCACCACCACCGCCAGCCCCGTCGCCAGCACAATCAACACATCAAGAGCGGGCGCGGCATAGGTGCGGGCAAACACCATCGCACAGAGCGTGGCAATCACCACCAACACCAGCAGCGACAGTGTGCCGCTGCCCGCCTCGTTGCCATTCAGTTGTCGCGCCGAGAGCGGCAACGCCGGCACCCATTGCGGCTTGATCCATGTCAGCAGCAGGATATAGAGCGCATAGAGTCCGGCCAATACCAATCCCGGAATAATCGCGCCGGCATACATGTCGCCCACCGATTGGCGCAGTTGATCGGCCATGATGATGAGCACCAGGCTTGGTGGAATGATTTGCGCGAGTGTGCCGGAGGCGGCGATCACGCCGCTGGCGAGGCGGCGGTCATAGCCGTGGCGCAGCATGATGGGTAGTGAAATCAAGCCCATGGAAATCACCGATGCCGCCACCACACCGGTGGTGGCGGCGAGCAAGGCACCGACAAACACCACCGCAAAGGCCAGCCCGCCGCGCAGCCCGCCGAACAGTTGGCCGATGGTGTCGAGCAAATCCTCGGCCATGCCGGAGCGTTCCAGCAGCAGCCCCATGAAAGTGAAAAACGGCACCGCCAGCAGGGTTTCGTTCGACATCACACTCCAGATGCGATCCGGCAGCGCCTGAAACAGTGTCGCGTTCAGCAGCCCCAGCCCGATGCCCACCAGCGCAAAAAAAATCCCGTTCGCCGCCAGCGCAAAGGCCACCGGATAACCCAGCAGTAAAAAAATTATCAGCCCGAGAAACATCAAGGGCGCGATGTTGGCGATGAGAAAGGCGCTCATGGCTGCGCTGCCTCGGTGGAAAAATCGGTGGAAAAATCGGCGGCAAAATCGGGCAACAGTCCGCGCAAAATCGCCACTCGTTTTATCAATTC
>JANPNJ010000284.1:0-4390 GCA_031427395.1 Burkholderiales bacterium | reverse complement strand
AATGCACCCGGTCGTACAACACGCCGATCGACAGGAACATCGCCGCCGAAATAAAACCGTGCGAAATCATTTGCACCAGGCCGCCTTCGACGCCCTGCGTGTTGAAAATAAAAAACCCGAGGGTGACAAAGCCCATGTGCGAGATGGACGAATACGCCACCAGTTTTTTCATGTCGGACTGCGCCAGCGCCACCAGGCCGATGTAAATCACCGCGATCAACGACAGCGCGATCATGAATCCGGCCAGCGCCTGCGAGGCATCCGGTGTGATCGGCAGATTGAATCGCAAAAACCCATACGCGCCGATTTTCAGGGTGATGGCGGCCAGCACCACCGAGCCGCCGGTGGGTGCCTCGACGTGGGCATCCGGCAGCCAGGTATGCACCGGCCACATTGGCACCTTCACCGCGAACGAGGCAAAGAAGGCAAAGAAAATAAACGTCTGTGCGGTGAGGCCAAGCGGCACACGGTGGAAATCGAGAATGTCAAAACTGCCGTTGGTGACGTTGTAGAGATAGATGAGTGCGGCCAGCATCAGCAGCGAACCCAGCAGCGTGTAAAGAAAAAACTTGACCGCCGCATACACCCGCTGCGGCCCGCCCCAGACACCGATGATGAGAAACATCGGAATCAGCATGGCCTCGAAAAACAGGTAAAACAAAATGGCGTCGGTGGCGGCAAACACACCGTTGATGAGACCCGACATGATCAAAAACGCCGCCAGATACTGCGAGACCTTTTCGTTGATGACATGCCATGCGGCGATGATGACCAGCACCGTGGTGAAACTGTTGAGCAGCACAAACAGCATCGAGATGCCGTCCACACCGAGGGCATAGTGGATGTTGTAGCGCGCGATCCACTTGGTGCGCTCGACAAATTGCATCGCGGCGCTGGCATTGTCAAAGCCTGCCCACAAGGGCAGCGTGACCGCAAACCCCATCAGGGCACCGATCAGCGCAACCCAGCGTGCCGCCGGTTTTTGCTCGTCGCGGTGCAAAAACAACACCAGCACACCGACCACAATCGGCAGCCATATGGTCAAACTCAATATTTGTGAACCTGTTTGCATTTATTTTTCAGTCGTGCGAATCAGTGACTCAGTGAAGTTTCAAAAACACCATGGACAATAATCCGAACACGCCCAGAATCATCCAGAACGCATAGGAGTACAGGTAGCCGGTCTGGATATTTCGCGCCACCCCGGAGAACCAGCCAATTGCCCTGGCGGTGCCGTTGACAAAAATGCCGTCAATGATGGTCACATCGCCGAACTTCCACAGCCCCTGCCCGATGGCACGTGCGCCGCGCGCGAAAAACCATTCGTTGAAACGGTCAAAGCCGTATTTGTCGTCGAGAATGCGCACCGGCCACGCCAGGCGTGCGCGGATTTTTGCCGGCAATTCCGGCTTGTGGATGTAACACACCCACGCTGTTGCCGCACCCGCCAGCGCCAGCCAGAAGGGTGGAGTCATCAGCCCGTGCAACACCATTGCCCCGGCACCATGGAAATTTTGTTTCAGCGCAGCCATGGTTGTGGTGCTGGCGATGGCATTGGCAAAAAATCCGCCGTACAACATCGGCTCAATGGTTATCCAGCCGATCACCACAGACGGGATCGCCAACAAGATCAGGGGCACGGTCACCACCCATGGTGTCTCGTGCGGTTTCTCGCCGTGCGCCAGGCCATGATGCGCATTTTGGTCTGCGCCGTGGTGCGCCTCGGCAAAACGTTCCTTGCCGTGGAAGGCAAAAAACACCAGCCGGAACGAATACAGTCCGCCGACAAACACCCCTGCCAGTGCAGCCGCGTAGGCATAACCGGCAAACGGATTGGTGGAAGCGTGCAGCGCCTCGATGATTGAGTCTTTGGAAAAGAATCCGGCAAACGGCGGCAAGCCTGCGTTGGCCAACGCGCCGATCAACACCGTGAAATAGGTGATCGGCAGGTATTTGCGCAGGCCGCCCATGCGACGCATGTCCTGCTCGTGGTGCATGGCAATGATCACCTAGCCGGCACCGAGGAACAGCACCGCCTTGAAAAACGCGTGGGTCATCAAGTGGAAAATACCGGCCGAGTAGGCACCCGCGCCAAGGGCCATGGTCATGTAGCCCAATTGCGACAGCGTCGAATACGCCACCACCCGTTTGATGTCGTACTGGGTGATGGCAATCAGCGCCATGAAAAACGCGGTGATGGCACCAATCAGCAACACAAACGAGCGCGCGGTTTCCGACATTTCAAACAGCGGCGACATGCGCGCCACCATGAAGATGCCGGCCGTGACCATGGTGGCGGCGTGGATCAACGCCGAGATCGGTGTCGGGCCTTCCATTGAATCCGGCAGCCAGACGTGCAGCGGAAACTGTGCCGACTTGCCCATCGCGCCAATGAACAAGCCAATACACACGGCGGTGGGCAATGACCACGTCCAACCCGGCACAGGCGATATGATGGTCTCGCGGAAATCCGCCGCGCGCGCAAAAGTGGCGGCGTAATCGAGCGTGCCGAAGTAGGCGAAGATCAAACCTATGCCAATCAGAAAGCCAAAGTCACCCACCCGGTTGACCAAAAACGCCTTGAGATTGGCCTTGATCGCCGTCGGCCGCTTGTACCAAAAGCCGATCAGCAAATACGACACCAGCCCCACCGCCTCCCAACCGAAAAACAATTGCAGGAAGTTGTTCGCCATCACCAACATCAACATCGAAAAAGTGAACAGTGCGATATAGGCAAAAAAGCGCGTGTAGCCGTCGTCGTCGTGCATGTAACCGATGGTGTAAACATGCACCATCAGCGACACAAACGTCACCACCAGCATCATGGTGGCGGTGAGCGAATCGATCAGGAAACCGATTTCAAAACGGATGCCATCGGTCACCAGCCAGGTATAGATCGCGCCGTTGAAAGTCTTGCCCGCCAGCACATCCTGGAACACCAGGCCGGACAACACAAACGCCGCCGCCACGCCAAAAATAGTGACGCCATGGGAAAACGCGCGTCCCAGCCGCGGGCCAAGGAAGCCGGCAAGCACGGCGCCGATCAGCGGCAGCAGCGGAATGGCGAGGAGGGCAAGTTTGTTTTCAATCATTGTGTTGTGCGGCTCGATTTTGAAATCAGATGCAGAAAATCAATTAGGTGAATTGTCCCGAAGTGCAATCAGGGCCGGCAACAATGCGGGAATGTCGCCACTGATGATGCTCCAGAGAATGTCATTGTCAATGCCAAGGTATCCGTGTATCAACCGATTGCGTGTGGCGATGATGCGCCGCCAAGGAATTTGGGGGTTCGCCTGCCGCACGCCATCGGGAATATGGGTGGCGGCTTCGCCAAGCAGTTCCAGATTGCGCACGGTCGCGTCATAGTTGAGGCCGCTGTTGATGAAGTGTTGCTGATCCAGTCCATTGACATAGGAAATTACCTTTTCGGCAAAACTTATCATGTCGCCAAGATAAAAGCGCCATTCACGATGTATCACCTCAGACATGCACGGCTTCTTGCTCAACAAACGGACGCAGTTCCGCGCGCAGCGCTTTTTCCGTGACCAAATCAACCGGACAACCAAAAATATCCTCAAGAAAAAATTGCACGCCAAAATAGCGCGCCGACGTTGCCGGGCCATCAAACGCCACCAGGACATCAACGTCACTATCTTTTTGGGCGGCATCTCGCGCCGTCGAGCCGAACAAGGCCAAGCGCGTCACGCCAAACTGCGTGGCAAGCGTGGGCTTGTTTTTCGCCAGAATTTCCAAAGCTGCGTCACGTTTCATTCGGGCCCCTTTTGAATTTCAATTCCAGCACAAGCGGTCGGACTACAAATAATTTTTTTGCAATTTCATATTGTTAAACTCGTTTACCAACAAGCGTTTCCAGGCATTTTTGCCTCAAAACGACCGTCTATACTAGCCTTTCAATGTTCCAATGTCTTCCACGTTAATGCTCTTCAAATTGCGGAACAGGATCACCAATATCGCCAATCCAATGGCCGCCTCCGCTGCCGCGACGGTGAGAATAAAAAACACAAACACCTGGCCACCGAGATCCTGCAAATAATGCGAGAAGGCAATGAAATTCATGTTGACGGCGAGCAGCATCAGCTCGATGGACATCAGCAACACGATCAAATTTTTCCGGTTGAGAAAAATGCCTGCCATCGCAATGGAAAACAAAATCGCGGACAGGATCAGGTAATCGGACAGGCCAATCATGGCGTGCCTCCCTCGGAAGGCGCGACATTGTCAACATCGAGGGCGCTCACACTGGCATCCATCTTGATGATTTTCAGCCGGTCATTGCGCTTCACCCGCACTTGTGCTGCCACATCCTGGGTCTTGGTGCCGGTGCGTTTGCGCAGCGTCAGGGCAATGGCGGCGATCATGGCGATCACCA
>JANPNJ010000283.1:0-1574 GCA_031427395.1 Burkholderiales bacterium | reverse complement strand
GGACTTTTCATGGTCATGTTCATTTTGTAGCTGTCACGGCCGTTGTGGGTGACCACACCTTCGCCGCTGGTGCCGTCGGCGCAGCGCACTTTCCAGGTCATCTTGTTGCCGTCTGCCTTTGTTTCCACCGGGTCACATTTGGGCTCGCCCGGACGTTTTGCCGCAGGCTGCTCATTCCATTGGCGCTCCCCCGCCTTGATGCATTGGGTGATGGTGGTTTTGCCCATTTTTTCCGCCATGCCGGGCGGCATGCCGGGGATATCCATCTTGCTTTTGATTTCCCACAGCCCTGGGGGAATGTCCCGGCTGTTGGCCCATGCCGGCGCGGATGCGGCGTTGGACAACAAAATCAACATCACACTATTAAGCACTGATAGTTTCATCTTCAGCCTCCATTGCGTAAAATGCCATGCTACCGCTGGCGTCGCCCCTACGCCATCCCCCAATTCAGCCATCCGGCATTTTTCAGGAAACCACACATGGAATTCATGTCCGCCGAATTTATCCAGGCATTGATTGCCATCATCCTGATCGACCTGGTGCTGGCCGGCGACAACGCCATTGTCATCGGCCTCGCGGCACGCAAGCTGCCGCCCGACCTGCAAAAAAAGGCGGTGTTCTGGGGTGCCATTGGTGCGGTGGCGGTGCGCGCCGTCCTCACCATGGGTGTGGTGTGGCTGTTGAAAATTCCCGGGTTTTTGCTGGCAGGCGGCCTCGCCCTGATCTGGATTGCCTATCAACTGGTGGCCGATGACGGCGCTGATGAACAACATATCGACAGCGGCACCACCTTCCGCGCCGCGATCCAGACCATCATCGTCGCCGACACCATCATGGGTGTGGACAATGTACTGGCCGTGGCCGGTGCCGCACACGGCAGCTTCGCGCTGGTCATCTTCGGCCTCCTGGTGAGCATCCCGATTGTGATGTGGGGCTCGACCCTGATTCTGAAATGGGTCGAGCGTTTTCCGGTCATCATCATCATCGGCGCGGCGGTGCTGGGCTGGACTTCGGCAAAAATGATTATTTCCGAGCCGATGATCGGTATCTTTTTCGCCGAACACCAAGAATGGCGCATGACCCTGTACGCTTTTTGCATCGGCATCATTGTCTGCATTCCGGCGTTGGCACGTTTGCGGGGGAAAATCCCGTCGCTGCCGGTGCTGATGGTGTTCACGCTGGTATGGCTGAGTGTATTTAATTACCTGGGCGACACCATCGGCAGCAAATATTTTCCGGATGGTGGTGCGCCGATGTCGTTTTATCTCTTCCATGCAGCCACCTGGCTGGGCTGGATACCGTTTGTGATGATGCTCAGAAGCACGCTCAGACCTGCCGAACCGGCCAAGGCAGACTGATCAATCGCGGTGGTGCAAGGCGCGCGCGCGAAATCCCGCCGCGCCGAGTTTGCCGACCACTTCATCGATGTGCGAGGCATCGCGGGTCTTCAGCACAAATTCCACCTCGGCACTTTGCACCGGCAAATGGGTGAAGGCGCGCTGGTGATGCACTTCTTCGATGTTGGCGTGTGCCGCGGCGATCACGCCGGTGATTTTGGCAAGCGAGCCCGGCAA
>JANPNJ010000282.1:0-2272 GCA_031427395.1 Burkholderiales bacterium | reverse complement strand
CACCGACACGCGCGGCCAGACGCTGGTGCCGTCCATGGGAAACACCCAAAGGGTTTGTGGGTCACGCGGATGCAGCACCAGCGGAAAACCGATGTCGCCGATTTTTTTCGGCATGTTGTTGCCGATGCGTTGCCAGGTTCGGCGCGCGCCGCTGCCGGTCAATTTGTAAATGCCGCAGTGGTTTTGCTGGTACACCCCATCTCGCACGGCGGGATGCACCCGCAGGCAATGCGGATCATGCCCCCACGCGGCGTTCGGGTCGGGCAAAAAATCCGCCGCACAGCCGTGGTTGCGTGGCGCCCAGCTTTTGCCACGGTCGGTGCTTTCAAACACCCCGCCGGATGACAGGCCAATGTAGAGATGGTTGGCGTCAAACGGATCAACATTGATCGAGTGCAGCGTGGCACCATCGGGTGGCGCTTCCTGTGCGCCGCCCAGCCATGTCATGCGGTCTGGATGGAGATTGAAGCCGTCCACACTCTGCCAACTCACGCCGTCATCTTCCGAGCGAAACAAACCGTGCGGCGAGGTGCCGGCATACCAGACCTTGGGCTCGCTTTGGTGGCCGGGCGAGAGCCAAAACACATGCGCCACACTCCAGCCATAGTCGGCACCGTCACGCTTCGGAAACGCCGGCGGTTGTTTGGATTCAGTCCACGTTGCACCCTGGTCGGTGGAACAAAACACACTCGGCCCCAAATGCCCGGCGCGCGCGGCGACCATGATGGTGCCGGTGACTGGATGCCGCACCGCATGGTTGACGATCTGCCCGAAAAAATGCGGCACCTCGGTATCGATGCGCCATTTTTCGCGGCGGGCGTCGCCGTGCAAAATAAACAATCCCTTGCGTGTGCCGACCAGCACAGTGGTGGCGGGTTTTGCTTTGGCCATGGTGGTTACCTCCAGGTTGATTTCCTTAGTTCACCGTCTCGATCACACTGGCAAAATTTGGCGCGGTCTCACCAATGATAATCGCTGCCTGCATGGCCGCCACCGCCGCCTGTGCCGCATTCTCATCTCGCGCGTGGACAACGGCCAGCGTGTCCCCTGCGCGAACCGGGCTGCCAAGCGCGGCAAAGCCACTCGCACCCACCGCAAAATCAATCGTGTCACGCGCCCGCGCGCGACCGCCGCCGAGTGCCACCACCGCCATGCCGATGGCGCGGGTGTCACAGGCGGCCACCACACCATCGGCCATCGCCAATACTGGCAGCGTGACGGCGGCGAGCGGCAAATACCGGCGCGGATCGTCGAGCAAATCGACCGGCCCGCCGTGTGCTGCCGCCATGTGCGCAAATATTTCGGCGGCTTTTCCATTTTGCAAACACCGCTCTAGCGCTGCCGTTCCGGCCATTTTGTCCTGAAACAGCCCGCTGGAAGCCAATAGTTCCAATGAAAGCGCCATTGTCACCTCGTGCAGACGCGCAGGCCGCGCGGCTCCGGTGAGGTAATCAATCGCCGCCAGCACTTCGACGGCATTGCCCGCGCAGGGTGCCAGCGGTGAATTCATGTCGGTCAGCAGCGCCGTGGTTTTCATGCCGGCACCGTTGCCGACCTCCACAATGCTTTGCGCCAGCTCGCGTGATTTTTCCAGCGTGGGCATAAAGGCGCCCGAGCCGACTTTGACATCCATCACCAGCGTATCCAGCCCGGCGGCGAGTTTTTTCGAGAGTATGGAAGCGGTGATCAGCGCAATCGACTCCACCGTGGCGGTGACATCACGCGTGGCGTAAATGCGTTTGTCGGCGGGGGCGAGATCGCCCGTTTGGCCAATGATGGAACAGCCCACATCGCGCACCACCTGCTGGAATTTTTCAATCGACACGCTGGTCTGATAACCGGGAATGCTGTCGAGCTTGTCGAGTGTGCCGCCGGTGTGGCCGAGGCCGCGCCCGGAAATCATCGGCACAAAGCCGCCGCACGCCGCCACCATGGGGCCCAGCATCAGCGACACCACATCGCCCACCCCGCCGGTTGAATGTTTGTCGACCACGGGGCCCTTGAGGCTGCATGATCGCCAATCGAGCACCCGACCGGAATCGCGCATGGCCATGGTCAGCGCCACCGCTTCAGCACGCGTCATGCCATTCAAAAAAACCGCCATGGTGAAAGCGGCGATCTGGCCTTCGCTGACACTATTGTCAGTGACACCGCGGATGAATGCGCCGATCTCATCCGCCGTGAGTGCATGGCGGTCACGCTTTTTGCGGATGATTTCCTGGGTGAGCATGGTTTGGGGTATTTGGAAAATTTTGGAAAAGTATTAACCGCC
>JANPNJ010000281.1:0-10619 GCA_031427395.1 Burkholderiales bacterium | reverse complement strand
GCGGCAATTGTTGCCGCATTGATTATTGTGGTGGGCGTGTGGGGGCAATACACGCGGCGCGAGCGGGTGGAAGGCTTCCTCGCCTCTGACGCGGGCGCGGCCAGGGTGTCGTTTGCCGATGCCGGCCGCGTCACCGAGCTGATGGTCAAGGAGGGGGACGTGGTCACCAAGGGCATGCCGCTGGCGCGGGTGTCGTTTGAACGCGCCACCGGCCAAACCCAATCCACCGCCGCCGCCGTGGCGGGCGAGCTTGGCCAGCGGCGCGATTTACTTGAGCGCGAACAGGCGCAGATACGCGAGCTGGGTGTGCAGCAGGTCGCGCAGATCCGCAAGCGTGTGGCCGACCTGCAAAATGAGATCACCCAGGTCAACCAGGAAATGCGCCTGCAGGCCGAGCGCCTCATCTCGGCGCGCGAGCAGGCCAAGCGTTTTGAAGACCTTGGCCGGGAAAAGTTTGTCTCGGACATCGTGGTGCGGCAAAAACGCGACGAGGTGACCGATCAGGAATTGAAACTGCAAACCCTCAAACGCAGCCGCGCCGCGATGGAACGCGACTTGTCCGCGGCCAAACACGATGAACCGGCGGCGGCGTTGCGGGCGCGCACCCATGCCGACCAGCTCTCGCAAAAAATTTCCGAGCTGCAACAGACACTGCTGCAGGAGGACGCCAAACGCGAGTCGGTCATCCAGGCGCCCATTGACGGCATTGTCACCAATATCGCGGTCAATGCCGGGCAATCGGTGGCGGCCGACGCGGGTTTTGCCACGGTGTTGCCCAGGGGCAGCAAGTTGCGCGCCGAGTTGCTGGTGCCCACCCGCGCCATTGGTTTTATCGCCAAGGGGCGCGAAGTGGTGTTGCGTTATGAGGCGTTTCCGCATGAGCGGTTCGGCCAATACCGCGGGGTGGTTGCTGATGTCAGCCAAGCGGTCTGGTCCACCGGCGAAAAAGTCGGCCCATTGACCATCCGCGAGCCGGTCTATCGGGTGACGGTGGCGCTCGACAAACAAACCGTCACGGTCGCCGGGCAGGAAATGGTGTTGAAATCGGGCATGTTGGTGAATGCCGACATCCTCCTGGAAAAACGCTCCCTGCTGGAATGGCTGTTTGAGCCGGTGATGCAACTGCGGGGGAGATTCTGATGTTTGCCGGCTTGTTTTCCGCGTTCAAAAAACATGTGCCGATGATCCTGCAGTCGGAGGCACCCGAATGCGGCATCGCCTGCGTGGCCATGGTGGCCAGCCATTTTGGCCATGAGACGGATTTGATCGCCATGCGCACCCGCCTGTCGCCGTCACTCAAGGGCATCACCTTGAAGCAGGTGAGCCAGGTGGCCGAGACCATGGGGCTGGCCTCGCGCGGCGTGAAGGCCGATCTGCCTGCGCTGGGCAAGCTGCAATTGCCGGCCATTTTGCACTGGGACATGAATCACTTTGTGGTGCTGACCGATGTTGACGCCAAAACCATCACCGTCCACGACCCAGGGCGCGGCATCCGCAAGCTCAAATTTGCCGACGCAGGCAAACATTACACGGGCGTGGCGATGGAATTCACGCCCACACCCAGCTTCAAAAAACAGGATGAGCGCAACAAGGTCGGCGCGTTCCAGTTGTTGTCGGTGGGCTCCGGGCTCACGGGTGCGATTGCCCAGTTGGTGTTGCTGTCCTTCGCCATCGAAGTGTTTGCCATTGCCATGCCGTTTTTTCTGCAGCTCACAGTTGACCGGGTGCTGGTCGGGCGCGACCGCGATTTTCTGACGGTGCTGGGGGTGGCGTTTATTGCGCTGATTGTCATTCAGGTGATCGTCACCGCCATCCGCGCCTGGGTTGGTGTGTTCGTGAGCACCCGCTTCAATCTGCAACTCTTGACGGTGTTGTTCAATCATTTGCTGCGCCTGCCGCTGGGCTGGTTCGAAAAACGCAACATCGGCGACATCATTGGCAAATTCCGCAGTGTCGATGCCATCCAAAAAACACTCTCGACCACCTTTGTGGAGACCTTCATCGACGGCGTGATGGTGCTCATCACCCTAGGCGTGATGGCTTTTTACAGTGTCAAGCTGACCTTGGTGGTGTTGGCCGCCGCCGCGTTATATGCGGTGCTGCGCTGGGGGTTTTATTACCCGCAGCGTTATGCCACCGATGAAATGCTGGCCCACGAGGCCAAGGCTTCCACACATTTCATCGAAACCCTGCGCGGCATGATGGCCATCAAGCTCAATTTGCGCGAAAACGAGCGGCGCGTGGCCTACCAAAATCTGGTGGTCGAACACATCAACGCGAATGTGAAAGTACAAAGTGTCGGCATCTTTCAGCGCGGTGCGCAGGGGCTGATCTTCGGGGTGGAGAGCGTCATCGTGGTGTGGATGGCGGCGTTGTTGGTCATGGAGGGACAATTTTCGGTCGGCATGCTGTACGCCTTCATCGGCTTCAAGCTGGTGTTTTTGACGCGGGTGAACAACCTGATCGAAAAATGGAACGAATTCCGCATGCTTGACCTGCACGCCGAGCGTATCGCCGACATCGCCCTGGCCGAGCCGGAGGCGGGCCTGGCCAATATCGCCTTGGTGGTGCCGACAGGCGAGACAACGGTGCATATCCAGGCCATTGATCTGGGTTATGCCTATGGGCCGGAGGGTTTTGCCTTTCGGCATGTCAATTTGGAGATCAAACCCGGCGAAAACGTCTGTTTGGTAGGGCCGTCCGGTTGCGGAAAAACAACACTTTTGAAAGTTTTACTCGGATTGCTGATGCCAACCGAAGGCCATATTATTGTTAACGGACGCAATTTGCGCGATTGGGACATGGCGCAATATCGCGGACTGGTGGGCGCGGTGATGCAGGACGATCAACTGTTTGTGGGCTCGATTGCCGATGCCATCGCCTTTGGCGACCAATTCGACATGGAGGCGGTGCAGGCGTGCGCCCAGGCCGCGCAAATCCACGCCGACATCGAGAACATGCCGATGGGGTATTCGACATTGGTCGGGGCACTGGGCTCGTCATTGTCGGGTGGCCAGAAACAGCGGGTGTTGCTGGCCCGCGCCCTCTACCGCCAACCCAGGCTGCTGATCCTGGATGAGACCTTGGACCAGGTCGATGTTGGCCAGGAGGCGCTGATTCGGGAGGCGGTGGCCGGGCGGGTTGCCACCGTGGTGTTGGTGAGCCATCGCGGCAACCCGGCTGGCATGAAATCGATCACGTTGGGGTGAATCCGGGGTTTTCGTAATGCCGGTCACAGCCGTGCTTCACGGCATCATGACTTCATGACTTCGTCGGTGATCTGGCGGCTGTTGGTGATGATGCGCGATGTTTTCACATCAAGGGCGAGGTAGTCGAGCACGCCGTCGTCGCCATGGGCCAGGCGCAGATCATTGATCAGCGCCGAAAATGCATCGACAAGATCAGGGTGGAATTTGCTGCCCTTGAGTGAGCGGATTTCCAGAATCGCCTGTTGCAAAGGCCAGGCTTTTTTGTACGGCCTTTCGTTGGTCAGGGCGTCAAACACATCAGCGATGGCGGTAAGCCGGGCATCAATGGGAATGTCTTGACCTTTGGTGCCATGCGGGTAGCCCGAGCCATCCCAATTTTCGTGATGGTGCAGCGCAATAATGCTGGCGCGCCGGGTCAAGGGGTGGTTGTTGCCATGCAGGATATTCACGCCATCGAGGGTGTGTTTTTGCATTTGCTCGCGCTCGAACTCTGACAGCTCAGAGGGTTTCCGCAGTATTTCAACCGGCGTGAGAATTTTTCCGACATCATGCAGGCGCGCGGCCAGCGCCAGCTCATTGGCTGCCGTTTCGCTCCAGCCGATGCGCATGGCCAGCAGCGAGGCCAGTTTGCCGACCCGGTAGGCGTGGCGCCCGGTTGAGTCGTCATGGATTTCGGCGGCAAACGCCAACGACTCCAGAATGTCGCGGTTCTGGGTATAACTGGTTTCCGGCCAGGTCAGGGTTGCCTCCGCGCCGCCAAAGTCGGGCATGGCAAACTTGGTGCCGGGATCGCGGCTGGCATTGTATAAAAGCGGCATCAGGCTCATGACGGAACGAATCCGCCCCTGCCTAGACTCCTCCAAAAAAGCCTTGATGTATTTGGCGCGCATGGGCTCATTGTTGTGGCCGTAAAGACGCGCGAGCGAGTAATAAATGTCCTTCCGCAGCGGCGAGCCGATATACATCCTGGCCGCGAGCGCCTTTAATTGCTCGGAAACCAGAGCTGCCCCATTGCGTGTGCCTAACAACCTGAGGTCGGCCAATTCCGCCTCCAGGGCGGAAGGTGTGTTGGGAATCATAGCCGCTGCTGCTTTGGCCTCATCCACGGCGCGGGTGGCATCACCAAATTGGCTCAGGGCCATGCAAAGGTTGGCGCGGGTGGTGGCCACTTTGACCATTTGCGCCGCGTCGAAACTCGTCGCCGCCTGGGATGCCTCGCGGTACGCCTGCGTGATCTTTGCCTGGCCTTCGGCATGCCGATCCAGGTGATAGAGTGAAACCGCAATGCATTGGTAACATTGCATACGGGTGACGCCCATTGTTGGATCGTCCCCCACAAGTTGCAGCGCACGTGCGGCGGCAGCAATCGCTTCGCCGTACATCTGGGAGTTGAAGCCGCACGCGGAGACATTTGCCCATACCTTGGCTTCACCAGCCACATCGCCAATTTCGCGGGCGATTTCTATGCCGCGCGAGAAATGTTCGCGTGCGGTAACGTAGGCACCCAACTCCATTTGAATAACACCCATGATGTTATGGGATTGGCGGACATACGTCTTGAGATCGTGCTGAACCGCCAGTTCCATTGCGGTCTCGCCAATCAACAATGCCAGAGGCATCGCGCCGCGCGAAATATGAAATCCGGTGACGGCAAAAAACAACGGCAACGCAGCCTCGGCGGCGGCGGCATCCATTCTGGGGGACACCCGGCACAACAGGTCGCCAACCCGCTCAACCCAATGGATCGATGGCACACTCACTTCGCTGCTGCGGACTTTGACCTGTTCCAACAGTAATGCCCAGTCCGACGGCAATATCCCGTCCGCACCTGTTGATGGGCGCTTGTCGGGAGAAAATAATTCTTGAAACGCGGTTGTCAAGCGAATCCTTTATGGGTAATGTGTGCGGCGGCAGTATTGAAGCACCTGATTCTATTCCGTTTTTTAATATTATTTAATGGAGATTCAAATGAATGCAAACGCCATCAACACCAGCATTGCCCAATTGCTTGCCACCCCGTTGACACTCAACGAAGAGTTTGTGTTGTCAGCACCCAGCAACTTGGAAATAGAGGCCTTGTCTGCAACTGAAATTCACTACGTCGGTGGTGGCACGGCCGTCGTAAATATTGGCTGATCAAACTCATCGCTTTGTCCACTTTTCAATCCCTTATTTATTGGAGAACACCATGAATGCAAACGCCATCAACACCAGCATTGCCCAATTGCTTGCCACCCCGTTGACACTTAACGAAGAGTTTGTGTTGTCAGCACCCAGCAACTTGGAAATAGAGGCCTTGTCTGCAACTGAAATTCACTACGTCGGTGGTGGCACGGCCGTCGTAAATATTGGCTGAATCGCTGGATTTATAGCATTACGCTAAGTTGTGCCCGTATAGCGAAAATTCGAAAACTGTCATTTTCTTCCAGAGGCATCCCGGGAAAGGAAGCCAAGACTTTCTATGGAAGAGCTAGGTCTTTTCGCACAAGAACGGACCTACCGCTCACCATCCTGTTGTTCACTTGATGCCATGCTGACGCACCATGTTGCCAAAAAAATTTGGGCGACATGGTGGATCACACTCGCCGTGAATCAATCAAAACGGCGGCAAATCGCCTGAAAGTGCCGACTCAACATGGCCGCTGCCAGTGGCTGCGATTGCGGCTGCCTGGCTTTTCCCGCTATAATTTCGGTCTTTATTTGCCATCGGCAATTTTCGGGAATCCCGTCAATGCGGCAGCGTTTTGTGGTCGGAAACTGGAAATTGAATGGCAGCCTGGCGGCGAATGCTGCTTTGATTGCCGATTTGCAGGTTGCGGCGGCCGTTGACGGCAAAACACTCGGAATTTGTGTGCCCTACCCGTATTTAGGGCAGATTCAGCAACTTTTGGTTGGAAACGCCCGTCCTGCCTTGAGTTTTGGTTCCCAGGATGTCAGCCGCTTTACGCAGGGTGCCTACACCGGCGAAGTATCGGCGGCGATAGTGAAGGAATTTGGTGCTTCACTGGTCATTGTCGGGCACTCGGAGCGCCGGGCGGTATTTGGCGAGTCGGATGCGATGGTGGCGGAAAAATTCGGTCGCGCCCTGGCCGCCGGGTTGACGCCGATACTTTGTGTGGGCGAGTCCCTCGCCGAGCGGGAAGCGGGCACTACCGAGGTGGTGGTGGCGCGGCAGGTCGGGGCGGTGATTGCCATGCACGGGGTGGCGTCGTTGGCGGGGGCGGTGCTGGCGTATGAGCCGGTATGGGCCATCGGCACCGGCAAAACCGCCTCACCGGAGCAGGCGCAGGAGATTCATGCGTTTTTGCGCGGGTTTGTGGCCAAACATGATGTTGCAATCGCCGCCGCACTGCCCATCTTGTACGGGGGCAGTGTGAAAAAGAGCAATGCGGTGGCGATTTTTGCGATGCCGGACATCGATGGCGGGCTGATTGGCGGCGCGTCGCTGGTGGCGGATGAATTTTTGGGGATTTGGCAGGCTCTGTAGAGTCGGCCTGGTTCGGTATCAGGTGGCAGGATTAACGTTCAGGAAAAGCAATGTTGGCTTCTATTATTTTGACGATTCATGTGTTGTTGGCGCTGGCGCTGGTGATTTTGGTGCTGATCCAGCACGGCAAGGGTGCCGACATGGGTGCCGCGTTTGGCACCGGCTCGGCAGGCAGCTTGTTTGGCTCCTCGGGTGCCGCCAATTTTTTGTCGCGCTCGACAGCGGTGTGCGCCACCCTGTTTTTTCTCACCAGCCTGGGATTGACCTACAGCCACGCGCCGGGCAGCCAGGGGTTGGCTACCGGCGTCGGCAAAAGCGTGACGCAGACGGATGCAAAAAAGGATGCGGCAGACGCGATACCGGCACCGGCTTCGGTGTCGGCACCGGCAGCCGCCACCGCGCCCGCAACCGTACCGACATCACCGCCTTCCGCCCCGCAGCCGGCGTCGAAATAAACATTGGTTGATGTGGCGCAAATCGCGCCGCCTCAGCCGCAGCCGCAGTTGTCGTAAACCGCAGTAAAATTTGACCTGTTGTTCCGCAATGCCGTCGTGGTGAAATTGGTAGACACGCTATCTTGAGGGGGTAGTGGCGAAAGCTGTGCGAGTTCGAGTCTCGCCGACGGCACCAGGCAACTTGGAAACATGGCAACAGGAATTTTGGTGGTCCCAAGTACAAAGTGAGCAAGAAAAACAATTGATGTTTCACGTCACCCGCATAAAGATTTCGCCCCAATCGAATGCTTGAACATTACTTCCCTGTTCTGCTCTTTCTTGCCATTGGTGTGTCCGTCGGCGTGATGCCGGTCATCGGCACCAAGGTGCTCACCGTTTTGCTCGGCCACGACCGGCCCGACAGCGAAAAACTCTCCCCCTACGAATGCGGCTTTGAGGCCTTTGAAGACGCCCGCATGAAATTCGATGTGCGTTATTACCTCGTCGCCATCCTGTTTATCTTGTTTGACCTTGAAATCGCGTTTTTCTTTCCCTGGGCCATTGTCCTGCAGGAGCTGGGCTGGTTTGGCTTTTGGTCGATGATGGTGTTTCTGGGCATTTTGGTGATGGGTTTTGTTTACGAGTGGAAAAAAGGCGCGCTGGATTGGGAGTAGGGGCGCGATTCATCGCGTCTTGGCAAACCGCTGGCAAAGCCAGACGTCTTGCAAACGAAAAACCAGCAGGTAGCGGGTCAATTGGAGAATTTTGATGCCTGAAGGCGGTGTATCAAATCAGGGGTTTGTGACCACGTCGGTCGATTCATTGTTGAATTGGGCGCGCACCGGCTCCCTGTGGCCGATGTCCTTTGGCCTGGCCTGTTGCGCGGTGGAGATGATGCACGCCGGCGCGTCGCGTTATGACCTGGATCGTTTTGGCATTGTTTTTCGCCCCAGTCCGCGCCAGTCGGATGTGATGATTGTGGCCGGCACACTGTGCAACAAAATGGCACCGGCGCTGCGCAAGGTGTACGACCAGATGTCCGAGCCGCGCTGGGTGGTGTCGATGGGCTCGTGTGCCAATGGTGGTGGCTACTATCACTATTCGTATTCGGTGGTGCGCGGCTGCGACCGCATCGTGCCGGTGGATATTTACGTGCCCGGTTGCCCGCCGACAGCCGAGGCGCTTTTGTACGGCCTGATCCAGTTGCAAAACAAGATCAAGCGCACCAACACCATTGCCAGGGCATAACGCGCCATGTCCGCACAACTGGCTCAACTGCAAACAGCCGTCACCACCGCACTTGGCGATAAATTGGCGAGGCTCATGGTCGAACATGGGCAGGTCATTGTTGAGGTCAATCCCGCCGACTATGTGGCGGTGGCAACCATTTTGCGTGACGACGCGGCACTCGATTTTGCGCAACTGATCGATCTGTGTGGCGTGGATTATTCCGGCTGGGGCGAGGGCGGCACCGCCGAGGCGCATTTCCCCGGCCGTTTTGCCGCCACTTCGCAGCTTTTGTCGATCAAGCACAATTGGCGCCTGCGCCTGCGGGTGTTTTGTGCCGATGACAGCCTGCCGATTATTGATTCGCTGATTCCGCTGTGGAATGCCGCCAATTGGTATGAACGTGAGGCGTTTGATTTGTACGGCATTGTGTTTGACGGACACCCCGATCTGCGCCGCATTCTCACCGACTACGGTTTTGTCGGCCATCCGTTCCGCAAGGATTTTCCGGTTTACGGCAACGTCGAAATGCGCTACGACGCGCTGCAAAAGCGCGTGATCTACCAGCCGGTGACCATCGAGCCGCGCGAGATTGTGCCGCGGGTGATCCGTGAGGAAAACTACGCCGCTGCTGTGAAGCCGTGAACGAGATCAAAAACTACACCATGAATTTCGGGCCGCAGCATCCGGCGGCGCACGGCGTGCTGCGGCTGGTGCTGGAACTGGATGGCGAAGTGGTGCAGCGCGCCGACCCGCACATCGGACTGTTGCACCGCGCCACCGAAAAACTCGCCGAGACCCGCACCTATCTGCAAAGCGTGCCGTACATGGATCGCCTCGACTATGTGTCGATGATGGTGAATGAACACGCCTATGTGATGGCGATTGAAAAATTGCTTCAGGTGGAAGTGCCGGAGCGCGCGCAATACATCCGTGTGATGTTCGACGAAATCACCCGCATCCTCAACCACCTGCTGTGGATCGGCGCGCACGCGCTGGATGTGGGCGCGATGACGGTGTTTTTGTATGCCTTCCGCGAGCGCGAAGATCTGATGGATTGTTACGAAGCGGTCTCGGGGGCGAGGATGCATGCCGCCTACTATCGCCCCGGCGGGGTGTACCGCGATTTGCCGGATCAAATGCCGCAATACAAGGCGATGAACGGCCGCAATGCCGCGTCAATGAAAAAACTCAACGAAAACCGGCAGGGTTCGCTGCTCGATTTTATTGAAGACTTCACCAATCGTTTTCCGAAATACGTCGATGAATACGAAACCCTGCTCACCGACAACCGCATCTGGAAGCAGCGGCTGGTGGACATCGGCATTGTCACCCCGGAGCGGGCGCTGCAAATGGGCTTTACCGGGCCGATGCTGCGCGGCTCCGGCATCGCCTGGGATCTGCGCAAAAAACAGCCCTACGAAGTCTATGACCGCATGGATTTTGATATTCCCATCGGCACCAACGGCGACTCCTACGACCGCTATCTGGTGCGCGTGCAGGAGTTTCGTGAATCGAACAAAATCATCAAACAATGTGTTGGTTGGCTGCGCAGGAATCCGGGCCCGGTCATCACCGACAACCACAAAGTCGCGCCGCCTTCGCGCGAAGGCATGAAGACCAACATGGAAGATTTGATCCACCATTTCAAACTTTTCACCGAAGGCTTCCATGTGCCGCCGGGCGAAGTGTATGCGGCGGTGGAGCATCCGAAAGGCGAATTCGGCATTTACCTCATGTCCGACGGCGCCAACAAGCCCTATCGGCTGAAAATCCGCGCGCCGGGTTATGCGCATCTGGCCGCGCTCGACGAAATGTCGCGCGGGCACATGATCGCCGACGTGGTGACCATCATCGGCACGCAGGATATTGTGTTTGGCGAGATAGACAGATGAGTGTGATCAACAGCCGCGTGCGCAACATCGACGAATTGGCGCTGGAGCCATTCGAGCAGGGCGAAAAATTCGCCGGCGCGGGTGTGCGCGTGGGAGCCTTGCTGGGTGCCAAAGACCTCGGTTATTCGTATGATGTGGTGCCGCCCGGCAAACGTTCGTGCCCGTTTCACAGCCATCGCGCCGAAGAGGAAATGTTTTTTGTTGTCAGCGGCACGGGGTTGCTGCGTTACGGCAATGAGACGCGCAAAATCCGCGCGGGCGATTTTATTTGTTGCCCGACCGGCGGAGCCGAAACCGCGCACCAGATCATCAATGATTCCGCCGTGGATTTGGCCTATGTGTCGGTCAGCACCATGATGCCGGCGGA
>JANPNJ010000280.1:0-2976 GCA_031427395.1 Burkholderiales bacterium | reverse complement strand
GGCACCCGGATCATCCAGCGGCGTGAATTGAAAGCGGTTGCCGTCAAAACGTCCCACCTGCATTTGCGGCGCGGTGGCGCTGGTCGAGCGCAGCACGATGTTGTGTTTGCCGTTGCCGTCGATGTCAATGGCGCCGGGGGCAATGGCGCTGATGGCGGTGTGTACCAGTGACAGATTGGCCTTGGTGTAGAAATTTCCGGTGCGCAGGCTGGTCACGGGCAGGGTGTCAAACGGGCTGCCTTCGTTGACAACCGGCAGGGCGGCGATCGCATCCACCGCCGCCATGCTGGCGGCACTCACCTGGCCGAATACCGTGAAGCCGCCGTTTTGCCCGTCGAGTATGGCGGCGTTGTCTGCGAGGCTGATGAACCATTGCGAGGTGGCGCTGTTGGCATCACCCCCCACCTTCGCCATGGCAATGGTGCCGCGCAGGTTGGAGCGGCTGGCGCTGAATTCGTTTTGGATCGGCGCACGCGGCGGGATGATCTCAACTGCGCCGGTGCCGCTGTTCCAGGCATAGCCGCCGCCTTGGATGATAAAGCCCGGCACGCTGCGGTGGATGAGTGAATCGGAATACGCGCCGCTGCGTACATAGGTGAGGAAATTCGCCACGGTGATGGGGGCGGCGCTGTCAAACAGCGCAATCTCGATGGTTCCCTGGGTGGTGTTGAGGCGCACCGTGGTGGCGTGGGCGAGGCTGCCGATCAATAGCAGTGAGGCCAACAGCATCGTTCGGGCGGCACGCAGGGGGCGACTTGAAACCATGGATTCTCCGGGAGGCGGGGCAATGAAATAGTGTTGCGTGCACATTTTACGGTGTGGCGTGCGGAGTGGCCTGTTGCATCACTATTGAATGCCGGTGGGCGAATCCGTGGGTGTATGAAAAAGGCATTGCCACACCGCCGTCACCGCCGCCCGCTCCGCCGCCAAATCATCCACCCCCACCCATGTCTCGGTTTCGTTGTTGGTGCGGGCGTGGTGCTGGCGTTCGCGGTAGGCGAGGTAGGCCTGGCCGACCTGCGCGGCGAGGTGTGGGTCAATGATGCCGAGTGTGGCGGCGCGGTTGAGCAGCGCGAAGTTGCCGAGATTTTTCAGGAATTCGGGGTGTTGACGTGAATAGGCGAGGATCAGGTACTGGACAATGAATTCCACATCGACCATGCCGCCTCTGGTGTGTTTCAGATTGATTTTTTCGGTGCGGTCTTTTTTTTCGGCGCGCATTTTGTCGCGCATGGTGGTGATTTTGGTTTTGAGCGTGGCGATGTCGGCATGGGTGAGCACGTCCTCGCGGATGGCGTCGAACGGCGCGTTGAGCGCCGCGTCGCCCGCGCACCAGCGCGCGCGGGTGAGGGCCTGGTGTTCCCATGTCCAGGCGCGTTTGCTTTGGTAATCGCGGAAGGCGGCCAGACTGGAAACCAACAGGCCGGCGGCACCGTCCGGGCGCAGGCGCAAATCGGTTTCGTACAACACCCCGCCGGCCGTCATGGTGTTGAGCCAACTCGACAGCCGCTGCGCGAGCCTGGCGAAACGCTCGGCACCGCCGTCGATGCTGTCGTCATACAAAAAAACCAGATCGAGATCAGAGGCGTAGCCGAGTTCCTTGCTGCCGAGCTTGCCGTAGCCGATGATGGCAAAACCGGGCGGGGGTGCCCAGTTGCCACGCATGCCAAAACCGAGCGCGCGCCACGCCAGCACCAGCGTGGCATCGAGCAACATGTCGGCCAGCGCGCTTAATTCATCCGACAGCGCCATCACGCCGAGGCGGCCTTCGATGTCGGCGATGTTGAGCTTCAACGTGGCAACTTGTTTGGCGTGGCGCAGCAATTCATATTGCCGCTCCACGTCACCGTGCGCGGCATCACACGCGGCGTGCAACGCGACGCGCTCGGCAGCCCAATCGAGCCCGGCGGCGGCGTGTGGCGGCGCCACCAATTCGTGCAGCAACACCGGATGGCGGCGCAAAAAATCCGCCGCCCATGCGCTTTCGCGCGCAAGGCGCACCACGCGGGTGAGCGTGTGTGGGTATTCGATCAGCAGCGCCAGATAGGTTTCGCGCTTGTCCACCGCCTCAAACAGATTCCAGACGCGAAACAGCGTGGTGTGGGTTTGATCGACCGCAGCACAAGCACGCATGGCGAGGGGTATCAGGGTGTCGAGGCGCTCACGCAATTTTGGCGAGAGTCCCTTGGTGCGGCTGCTGCCCTGCCATGCGGCCAGGCGACGGGTGATTTCCGGCTGTGCATCCAAATCAAAAAGTGCAATATCGGCGGGCGTTTCCGGATTATTTTGCCCGGAAACGCCCGTGTTTGCTGGTGTTTGTGTATTTTTTTCTGTGCTCTTGGTGTCGCCAAAGACGGCTTCAAATTCCCCGGTCACGAGGCTGCGATGCACATCCAGCGCGTTGGTGAATTCGTGCCAATCGGCAAACCGCATCGCCGCGCTGATGCGCGCGCGGTCGTCGTCATTGGCGGGCAGCATTTGGGTTTGTGCGTCGTCCAGGTATTGCAGGCGGTGTTCGAGGTTGCGCAAATACACATATGCGGCCTGCAATTTTTCCACGCGCGCTGCGGGCAAAATCTGCCGCCGCGCCAATTGGTTGAGGGCTTCGCGGGTGGAGCGGGTTTGCAGGTCGGCCTCGCGGCCACCGCGGATGAGTTGGTGGATCTGCGCGACAAATTCGATTTCCCGGATGCCGCCCGCGCCGACTTTGATGTCGTCCTGTTTGCCGCGCTTGGCGGCTTCCAGGCGTATTTGCGCGTGCAACTCCCGCATCTCGTTGATGGCGGTGTAGTCGTGATAACGGCGGAACACAAACGGCGTGACCTGTGCCATGAGTGCGGCGACATTGTCCGTTTGACCGGTGAGCGCGCGCGCCTTCAGCCAGGCGTAACGTTCCCATGGCCGGGCGTGCTGGCGGAAATAATCGTCGAGCGAGGCAAGCGATGCCACCAGCGGCGCGCTGGCGCCAAACGGACG
>JANPNJ010000279.1:0-2621 GCA_031427395.1 Burkholderiales bacterium | reverse complement strand
CAGCGCGAGGAGCGCCATTTCACGGTCGTAGTCGAGCTGGGTGAAGCGGGCAATGGTCACATCCGACAGCGCGTTGACGGAATGCAAAAACCGGTAGTAGCGTGAGGTGTCTGACATCGCCGCGACAAATGCGCGCTCGCGGTCGGCGTCGTCCGGGCGGATGGCGCGGATGCGTATTGGCGTGCCGCCCTGCAATGTCGCGGTGTGTTCGAGCTCAACCGGATAGGGGAATATCGCCATGTGGCGGTAACGCCGGTCGGTCGCCTTTGATGTGGCATCGATGACAATGCGCGCGTCAGCGATCGCCGCACCCCCTGGATAGGCCAGCACCGGGTTCAAATCCAGCTCGCGTATCCACGGCAGCGCGCAGGCAATGGCCGATATGCGAATGATCGCATCGATCAAGGCGGATTCGTCAATCGCAGGAATGTTGCGGTAGGCGGCGAGTGTGCGGGAAATCAGCGTGTGTTCGATCAGCGACTTGGCAAGCGTGCCGTTGAGCGGCGGCAATGCCACGGCGGCATCCGCCACCGCCACCACGGCCACGCCACCGGCGCCGAAAGTGATGACGGGGCCAAACGTCGCGTCGTATGAGATGCCGATGAGCACCTCGCGTGCGTGCAAAAACCTCAGCATGGGCTGCACGTTGACGCCGTTGATTTTTGCTTGCGGCGCGGCGTCGGCGACATCGGCCAGCATGGTGTCAAATGCTTCGCCCACCTGGCGGATATTGATGAGATTGAGCCGCACCCCACCGACATCACTTTTGTGGGTGATGTCGGGAGAATCAATTTTCAGCACCACCGGAAATCCGCAGCGTTTGGCTGCATCCATTGCTTCCGCGCGGTTCCGCGCCAGCACACCGGCATACGCCGTCAATCCAAAAGCCGCGAGCAGTGACTTGGCCTCTGTTTCGCGCAGTAGGGTACGGCTTTCCGCCAGTGCGGTTTGCCGAATCCGCTCGGCCTCCTCAATGGCCTGGGTGAGATGCACACGGGTCATCGACAACGCCGCCGGCACGGATTCGAGCAACATGGCTTGATGGCGGCGGAATTTGGACAAATACGAAAATGCCTCGACCGCGTTTTCGGGCGTCAGAAAATTGGCGACACCGGCATCGGCGAAGCGTTGCCGCGCGGCGTTGATGGATGCCCCGCCCAGCCAGGAGGCAAACACCGGTTTGTTTTTTTCGGCAAGCGCGCCAACGGCCAGCGGGATCACCGCATCCGCCACATCCTCCGCGCGGGTCAGCGCTGTCGGACAGTACATCGTCAGCACGGCGTCAACATTGTTGTCTTCGACAATGGCGGCCAGGGCCGCGCGAAAACGTTCGGCGGTGGCATCACCGAGAATGTCCACGGGGTTGGCGTGTGACCAGTGCGGGGGCAACAGATCATTTAATTTGGCAATGGTGGCGGCATCCAGCGCTGCCAATGTCAATTGATTGTCATCGGCGCAATCGGCAGCCACCACGCCCGGCCCGCCGCCGTTGGTTAAAATCGCCAGACGATTGCCGGTGAGCGAGCGGGCAATGGCAGGGTCGGACAAAATGCGTGCCGCCGCGAACAATTGCATGGACGACTTCACCCGCACCACCCCCGCGCGCGCCAGCGCCGAATCCCACACCTTGTCGCTGCCCGCGAGCGCGCCGGTGTGGCTCAACACCGCCGCCTTGCCTGCGCGGTTGTGTCCGGCTTTCAGCACCACCACCGGCTTGACCCGCGCCGCCGACCTGAGCGCCGACATGAATCGCCGCGCATCACGCACCCCCTCCACATACATCAGGATGCTTTTGGTTTCGGTGTCATGTACAAGAAAATCGAGCACATCGCCGAAATCCAGGTCGAGCGCGCCGCCCAGGGAAATGACGCTGGAAAAACCAATTTCCGTGGTCGCCGCCCAGTCGAGGATGGCGGTGCACACCGCGCCCGATTGCGACACCAGCGCCATCGCGCCGGGCTTGGCCGCGGCATTGGCAAACGTGGCATTGAGGCCGATGCCAGGGCGCATGATGCCGATGCAGTTTGGCCCCAGCATGCGCACGCCATAACGGGCAAGCTCGGCCTTGACCTGGCTTGCGCGGATTTTCCCTTCTTCACCAATCTCGGCAAAGCCCGCCGACAACACCACCGCCGCCGGAATGCCCATGGCACCGGCATCGTGGATGACATTGGCCACCGAGTGCGCGGGCGAGGCCACCACCAGCAGATCGGGAATTTCCGGCAACTTGGTGACATCGTCATATGCCTTGATGCCAAACACCGAATCGTATTTGGGATTGACCGGATACAACGCACCGGCAAAACCCGCGCGGGTCATGTTTTCAAATACAAAACGCCCCAGTGCGCCTGCGCGTGACGATGCGCCCACCACGGCAACCGAACGGGGTGCTAACAGGGGCGTCAAATAGTGCGCGTCGGAGTTGGCGGGTTTTGGAGGGGGGAGTCTTTTTGGCATGCTGGCTTGGCAAGTGATGCTACGTTTCGCCGGGTGACGAGGTCATACCTATATTGATTTCTCAACAATTCGATAATGAGTCCGTTTTGATCATTTCGCATCAAAAGCTCTTCTTTGCATTAAACGTTTTAAAGCGTCATGTAGCTTGTTGTTTTCAAGTTTTG
>JANPNJ010000278.1:0-3622 GCA_031427395.1 Burkholderiales bacterium | reverse complement strand
CCGGCATTCGGCGTAGCCCAGGTTGGCCACCGCGTTCCAGGAAATATCCGGCACGGTTTTGCCGAAAGCAATATGAAACACCAGAAGATCATCCACTGGCGCGGCAGGATACCCAAGTGACCGCGCAAACGGCTCGCTGCAATGCAGCGGATTGCGCGAGCCGGTCAGGGCGAGATAAAGCGCGGTGTCACCAGTGGTAAGGGTGCGCGGGATGGCGTGGACAAATTTTTGCCCAAGGGTGTAATCATCAAAAAAATAACCGGTGAGGGGTCGCATGGGTCGGCCTCAGGTTGCTTCCAGTTCTTTGATCATCTGCGCCAGCGCGATGATACGCTTGGATGCGGCCACATGATGGCTCTCGACCAGCCGGCCATTGAGCATGACCGTTCCGCGCCCGTCACGGTGGGCCGCCTCCAGCGCCTCGATGACCTCATGCGCCTGCGCGATTTCGCCCGATTTGGGCGTGAACGCATCATTGCAATAGGCCAATTGGTTGGGGTGGACGAGTGATTTGCCGTCAAAGCCCAGATCACGCGTCAGGCGGCAGGCCATTTCAAACGAGTGCATGTCCTTGATGTCGATGCTGATGCCATCAACCACCGCGCGTTTGTATGCGCGCCCGACCAACAAAACATGGGAGAGCGAATATTGCAGCGGCAGGCGATCCGGGGTCTTGCGGCCGTGCAGTTGGGTGATCAGATCCGAGGTTGCCATGATCAGGCAGGCAATGCGTGGGGAGGCGGCGGCGATTTCCTCGGCGCGCAAAACCGCGATCGGGCTTTCAATCATCACCATGATCGGCAGGTGTGCGCCACCGGCGGCATCCAGCGCGGCGAGGGCGTCGAGCACGTCCTGGCGTGATTCGACATTCGGAAACAGCACCGCATCCACGCCAATGTTGGCCACCGCCCGGACATCGTCCATGCCCCACGGCGAATCCAGGTCGTTGACCCGCACCACCAATTCGCGGCGGCCATAACCACCTGACAAAATCGCCTCCACAACTTGGTTGCGCGAAATTTCCTTGTTTGCCACCAATACCGAGTCGCCAAGGTCAAAGATGACCGAGTCAACTTTGAGGGTGCGCGCTTTGTTCAGAAAACGCGTGAAGCAGCCGGGGACATAGAGCATGGAGCGACGCGGGCGGAGAAAGGGTGTCATTGCGGATCGCTTGGTGGGTGGGTGTGGTGGTGGCAAGGCTGTTGCGTTGCAGCAATTGTACGGCGTGACGGCAAAAAGTCAACCAGACTTATATCTTATATAAGACATAAATATAAAATCGATGCTAATATCCGCCGATGCCAGCAATCATGCCCAAAACCAAACTGTCCCAGCCCCGTAATGTGCCATCGGCCGCCCCCGCCATGCCCGGATTTTTGCCGCTGTACGGGCAGATCAAATCCCTCATCACCCGCGCGCTGGTGGGGGGCGAATGGAAGCCGGGTGAGGCCATCCCCTCGGAGATGGAATTGGCGGCGCGGTTTGGCGTGAGCCAGGGCACGGTGCGCAAGGCCATTGATGAATTGGCGGCGGAATTCATCGTGGTGCGCCGCCAGGGCAAGGGCACCTTTGTCGCCACCCATACCGCCCCCAGCCAGCAATACCGTTTTTTGCGCATCCGCAGCGACGGCGGCGGCATTGTCCACCCGACCACCGCCTTCATCGGCCTCGATAAAATCAAGGCCGATGCCGTCACGGCGGGAAAGCTGGCGGTGCGGGCGGGAACCATGGTGATGGTGGTCAAGCGGGCGCTGGTGTTTGCCGGGCGGCCGTTGATTTATGACCGGATTTCGTTGGTCAACAGCGAATTCCCCGGCTTGAACATGGAGGCGCTGGTGGCCTCGCGCGGCTCGATTTACAGTTTTCTCGAAACCGCCTACGGCGCGCGCATGATCCGTGCCGAGGAAAACATAAAGGCGGTGGCGGCAGACCGCGTGGCGGCGAAAGTCCTGAAGGTGGCAGTGGGCACCCCGCTCCTGAGTGTGGACCGCGTGGCCTGCACCTATGGCGACAAGCCGGTCGAGTGGCGGCAGGGCCTGTGCCTGACCGAGGGCTATTCGTACTACAACGAATTGGCGTAGGGTTGCACTGGATTTTTTAACCGCCGATGGACGCCGATAAGCGCCGAGAGCGCCGATAAAATCTGTCCAAATGAAAATAATTGGCGGACTTTATCGGCGAATATCGGCGTCCATCGGCGGTTAAAGCATACGTGGCAGATGCGCGCCGAACGTGCCAACTTGTGCGACCCTTGATGCCGATCAAACGCCCGAGCGAATAAGGGGCGACAATGGCGTTTTGTCCAAACTACCCACGACCATGACAGAAACGCAAATCCCCGGTGTCAACGCTGGCGCAACTAATCGGGCGGCCATGCCCGCGCAAGCCATTTCGCAGGAAGTGCTGCTGGAAAAATACGCCAAGGGCGGTGAGGCCAGTGTGCGTGAGGTGCAGATGCGGGTGGCGGTGGCATTGGCGGCGGTGGAAAATCCGACCGCGCGCGGTGCGTGGCAGCAAAAATTCCTGCGGGCGCAGGAGCAGGGCTTTATTCCCGCCGGACGCATCAATTCGGCCGCCGGTACCGCGCTCTCGGCAACCCTGATCAATTGTTTTGTGCAGCCGGTCGGCGACTCCATCACCGAGGTCATCGACGGCACGCCGGGCATTTACACCGCGCTCGCCGAAGCCGCCGAGACCATGCGCCGCGGCGGAGGGGTCGGCTATGATTTTTCGGCGATCCGCCCGGAAGGGGCATGGGTGCGGGGCACCAATTCACGCGCCAGCGGTCCGGTGTCATACATGAAAGTGTTTGACCGCTCTTGCGAGACGGTGGAGTCGGCTGGTGCCAGGCGCGGCGCGCAAATGGGGGTGCTGCGCTGTGACCACCCGGACATCGAGGCCTTCATCCACGCCAAGGACGGCGGCGGGCTCACCAATTTCAATATTTCGGTTGGGGTCACTGATGTTTTTATGCAGGCGGTGGAAGCCGACCGCCCGGTCGAGTTGGTGCATGCCGCAGAGCCTTCCGCACAGATCAGGGAGGCGGGGGGCTTTCAGCGCCAGGATGGAATGTGGGTATACCGCACCCTGCCCGCGCGCGAGTTGTGGGAGCAGATCATGCGCGCGACTTTTGACCACGCCGAGCCGGGAATTTTGTTTCTCGACCGCATCAACCGCGACAACAACCTGCAATATTGCGAAACCATCGCCGCAACGAACCCCTGCGGCGAGCAGCCGCTGCCGCCGTATGGCTGCTGCTGTCTGGGCTCCATCGATCTCACCCGGTTTGTGGGTGCCGCGTTCACGGACAAATGCGCGTTTGACTTTGCCGGTTTTGGCGAGGTGATTGATGTGGCGGTGCGCATGCTCGACAACGTGCTTGATGTCACCGCGTGGCCGCTGGCCGCGCAAGCTGCCGAGGCGCGCGCCAAACGCCGCATCGGCCTGGGCTTCACCGGTCTGGGGGACGCGCTGATGATGCTGCGGCTGCGCTACGACACCGCGCCCGCGCGCGCCATGGCCGCGCGCATCGCCGAATTCATGCGTGACCGCGCCTATGCCGCGTCGGCGGTGCTGGCCGGGGAGCGTGGTGCGTTTCCGCTGTTCAACGCGGATTTATATT
>JANPNJ010000277.1:0-2423 GCA_031427395.1 Burkholderiales bacterium | reverse complement strand
CCTTTGACGCCACCAACGAAATCGGCCTCGCCGTGATGGCCACCACCTTCACCATTGTCGCGGTGTTTTTGCCGGTGGCGTTCATGGGCGGCATCATCGGCAAATTCTTTTTGCAATTCGGCATCACCGTGGTGGTGGCGGTGCTGGTTTCGCTGTTTGTGTCCTTCACCCTCGACCCGATGCTGTCGTCGATCTGGCATGACCCCAAATCAAAATGGATGGACTGGAAGCCGCTCAAATTCCTGCTCGACAAACAACAGGCCATGATGGATTGGCTGCATCAAAAATATGACATCTGGCTGCGCTGGTCATTGGCGCGCAAAAAAACCACGCTGGCGATTGCCGCCGCGACATTTTTTGCAAGCTTCCTGCTGGTGCCCCTGATCGGCACGGAATTTGTGCCGCAGGAAGACAACAACTGGACCAGCGTGCAAATCCAGACACCGATCGGCTCCTCGCTCACCTACACCAACACCAAGGCGCTGCAAGTCGAAGCGGCACTCAAGGACTTTCCGGAAATCAAACGCATTTCAAAAACAGTGAATAAAAACAACGCCTGGTTTGAATTGCAATTGACCGACAAGGAAGCCCGCAAACTTAGCCAAAAACAACTCGACGATGCCATTCGCACACGCTTGAAACGCATTGCCGGGCTGGAGATCAATATCGGCTTCAACCGCCCCATCCAAGTCCATGTGATGGGCCCGGACATCAAGGAACTCGACCGCATCTCGCAAGAGGTGATGACCAAAATGCGCACCGTCAAAGGCCTGGTGGATATTGAATCGACCTACAAACCCACCAGCCCGTCACTCGATGTGGTGGTCAACCGCGAATTGGCCTCCGACCTTGGCGTATCGATGAACGAAATCGGCATCACCACCCGCGCGCTGATTGCCGGCGAGCCAGTCGGCCAGTGGGAAGGCCCCGACGGCGAAAACCACCAGGTGATGGTGCGCCTGCCGAAAGACCAACGCACCGGCATCAGTGACCTCGACAAACTCTATGTGCGCGCAGGTGGCGTGAATGCCGACGGCAGCCCGCGCATGGTGCCTTTGCGGCAGGTGGCGGATTTCAAGCCCAGCGTGTCGGAGCGGCGCATCGACCGGCGCAATCTTCAGCGGCAGATTCGCATCATGTCGGGCGTGGCCAACAACGTCAACGTCGGCGAGATGTCCACGGCAGTCAAAAAAATCACCGACGCCATCACCATGCCACCGGGCTACCGTTTCCAGCTTGGCGGCTCCTCGCAGGACATGGCCGAATCATTCGGCTACGCCGTCGCCGCGCTGGCGCTGGGTGTGATCTTCATCTACTTCATTCTCGCCTCGCAGTTCGGCAGCTTCCTGCAACCATTGGCGATCATGGCGTCATTGCCGCTGTCGCTCATTGGCGTGTTTTTGTCGCTGCTGATATTCGGCTCGACCCTGAATTTATTTTCCATCATCGGCTTCATCATGCTCATGGGCCTGGTCACCAAAAACGCCATCCTGCTGGTGGACTTCACCAACCACGGCATCCGCGAAGGATTGGCACGCGACGAGGCCATCCTCAATGCCGGGCAAGTGCGCCTGCGGCCGATCCTCATGACCACCACCGCGATGATCTTCGGCATGCTGCCGCTGGCGCTGGCCTTCGGGGCAGGTTCAGAGCAGCAGTCCCCCATGGCGCACGCGGTCATCGGCGGCATCATCACCTCCACCATCATGACGCTGGTGGTGGTGCCGGTGCTCTACACCTACATGGATACGCTGGGCAAATGGGGCGCGAGGTTTTTTGCGCGGCCGGGGGTTGGTGATGTTGCAGCCGCGCCGGTGATGTTGGCGAAGGGGGATTAGGGTTGCAGTGGTTTAGGGCGGGAATTTACCGCCGATACGGGAATCGGGGTTGCGAAAGGCATGCCTTTCGCCGACGAGCGCCGAAAGCCCCTGCATGGGCTTTCGGGTTTGCGAAGCAAACACCGATATTCGCCAATGAACACTCGCATCTCCCGCAATAGCGGTGACGCCCATCAGCAAACAGCCATGCATCAGCCCTGCTCAACCAACCGACCCTCGACATATTTATGCAACAGGCTGGAAATAAGCGTCTGATACGGCAGCCCTTCACTCAATGCACGCTTTTGGATCAAGCGCAAATCCTTGGATGAGATGCGAATATTGATACGGCTGTCTTTTTGAAATGTGGCCGTCGCGTAGGCTTGATGTCGTTTAAGCTCGGACTTGAGATTTGAAATGGGTTTGAATGCGCCAGACTCAAAGGCATCCAAGATTGCCTGCTCTTCTGGATCAAGTTTTTTCATGTTGCACCTCCTGCATATCGTTTTGTCACTTTGCGGCTGGGAATGATGGTCTTTAGAAAAATCTCGTCATCCGACTCAACAAAAGGCACCAGATAGGCATAGCCTTCGATGAGCACAACAG
>JANPNJ010000276.1:0-1655 GCA_031427395.1 Burkholderiales bacterium | reverse complement strand
TCGGCCGGACAGATCAATCACCACCCGCGACAAGGCCTCATCCAGCGGCACATAGGCGTGGCCGTAGCGGCGGATGCCGACCTTGTCGCCGAGCGCCTGGGTGAAGGCCTGGCCGAGTGTGATGCCGACATCCTCGACCGTATGGTGGTCGTCGATGTGGGTGTCACCAGTGGCCTGTATGTCGATGTCAATCATGCCGTGGCGCGCAATTTGATCGAGCATATGATCCAGAAACGGCACGCCGGAATTGAGATTGGATTTGCCCAAGCCATCGAGATTGACGGTGGCGGTGATTTGGGTTTCCTTGGTGTTGCGGGTGACGGTGGCGGTACGGGCAATGGTGGCAGGGTGGCTCATGTCAGACCTTGTTGGGTGATGCGGCAAGTGCTTTTCCCAGCGCCGCCAGCAATGCGCGGTTTTCGGCGGGTGTGCCAATGGTAATGCGAAGCGTATCGTGAAGCAACGGGTGCGCCGCGTGGGTGTTTTTCACGAGGATTTTTTGGCCGCGCAAAAATTCAAACACGTTTTGCGATGCGCCTGTCGGCAGGCGGATCAAAATGAAATTTGCCTCAGACGGAAATTGCCGGGCGGAGGGGTAAGGCGCAAACAATTGCGCCAATGCGCTGGCCATGGCTTGCCGCTCGGCCTTCAGTGTATCGGTCTGCGCCTTGAAATGACCAATATTGTCCAGTGCATAGGTTGCCGCCACCTGCGTCAACACATTGATGTTGTAGGGCAGCCGCACTTTTTCAAACTCATCCAGCCACGGTTTGCCCCCGATCAACATGCCCAACCGCAGCCCCGCCAGCCCCAGCTTGGAGACGGTGCGCATCAGAACCACATTGGGGAATTGGTGAATTTCTTCGAGAAAAGTGCGGCTTGAAAACGCGAAGTATGCCTCATCAATCACCACCAGGCCGTTGGCGGCGGTGATGATGGCGTGAATGGCATCGTGGTCGAACAAATTGCCGGTCGGATTATTCGGATAGGCGATGAATATCACGGCGGGCTGGTGTTGCTTGACGGCGGCAACGGTCGCCTCGACATCAATTTCAAAATCAACCGTGAGCGGCACACCGATGTAGCGCATGCCGCAAAACGTGGCGATCATTTTGAACATGACAAAGGCCGGCTCAAGCGACATCACGGCCGCACCCGGCCTGGCAGCGGCCAGGGCAATCATCTGGATGATTTCATCCGAGCCATTGCCCAGCAGGATGTCCAATTCACGCTGCACGCCTAGTGCGCGACGCACCGCTGATTTCAATACGCTGGCGGTGGCATCGGGATAACGATTGATGGCGGCATCGCGCAAATGCGCGGCCAACCCGTCGCGCAGTTCCTCGGGAAAATCATGGGGATTTTCCATCGCATCGAGCTTGATGAAACCTTTGGCGTCCTGCACATGGTACGGCGCGAGTGCGGCGATCTCGTCGCGGATCACCTTCATTTGCTGCCACGCAAATCCGCCGACCGCGCGTGTGCCTCCAGGCCTTCTGCGCGCGCCAGGGTAGCGGCGACCTTGCCCAGTGTCGCGGCACCAGAGGCGGACACCTTGATGATTGAGGAACGCTTCTGGAAATCATAAACGCCCAGCGGCGAGGAAAAACGTGCGGTGCGCGAAGTTGGCAACACATGGTTGGGGCCGGCACAGT
>JANPNJ010000275.1:0-2058 GCA_031427395.1 Burkholderiales bacterium | reverse complement strand
ACCAGGCCTTCATCGAGCAGGATCGGTGCAGCGGCTTTTAATGCCGCGCGATGGGTCAGTGACGGAATCGACTCATCAAAACCGGTGCGGGCGAGCTGGCGTTTGGCGACTTCAATATTTATTTTGGCTTCTTCGGCCAGCAGGGTCGCGGCCTCAACCGGGTTTTTCTGGATCCACAAACGCGCCCGTTCATACAAACGAATGGTGCGCTCAACCGCCTGCGGATATTGTTTGGCGAATTTTTCGCTGGTGTTCAAAAAGCCGTAGGTGTTGAAATCAACATTGCGGTAAATGATGCGGGTGCCGGCTTCCAGTTCACTCGCCGCCAGCAGCGGATCCAGCCCCGCCCAGGCATCCACACGCTTTTGCTCCAGCGCCACCCGGCCGTCGGCGTGCTGCAGATGCACCAGCGCCACATCTTTTTTGCTGAGCCCCGCGACTTGCAGGGCGCGCAGGGTAAACAAATACGGATCGGTGCCTTTGGTGGCGGCGATTGTTTTGCCTTTCAAATCCGCAAGCGTCTTGATGGGTGAATCCTTCGACACCGCCAGCGCCGTCCATTCCGGGCGCGAAAACACAAAAACAGTCTTGATCGGGTTGCCGTTGGCGCGCGACAACACGGCAGCCAGCCCTGCGGTGGAGCCAAAATCAACCGCGTCCGCCGCCAGAAATTCCAGCGCACGATTGCTGCCCGCCGATTGCACCCAGCGCACCTTGGTGCCGGATTTGGCGAATTCCTGCTCTGCCCAGCCGAACTTTCGGATCACCAGGCTGGGCGGCGAATAAAACGCAAAGTCGAGGCGCACCTCACTGGGCTCGGCCGAGGTCTGGGCGAATGTGGATGGCGCGATGGCAAAACCAAGAACTGTGACGGCCAGTGCCAGAAGCCGGCGGCGGGTGGGGTGGGTGGTGTGCATTGGGTGGCTTTCAATAATTGTGGTGATGGCCGCCATGCTAGCCCCGCCCATATATAATCAAAACGACTGAATAGCTATTAAATATACTAAATTCGCATAATGACCCCACGTTTCCATATACACCGCCTACACTGCCCGCCATGAACCTCCAACAAATCCGCTATGTGCGTGAAATCGCCCGCCGCGATCTCAATCTCACCCATGCCGCCGAAGCCTTGCACACCTCCCAGCCGGGCGTATCGCGGCAGGTGCGCGAGCTGGAGGGCGAGCTCGGCGTGGATGTGTTTGTGCGCCAGGGCAAGCGCCTGACGGCACTGACGCCGGCCGGCGTGGCGGTGGTGGCGATTTGCGAGCGGCTGCTGGGCGAAGTTGATAGCCTGAAACGCGTTGGCAAAGAGTTTTCCGATGCCAACCGTGGCGAATTGGTGATCGCCGCCACCCACATGCAGGCGCGTTACGCCCTGCCGCAGGTCATCAAGGCATTCCTGAAAAAATATCCCAACGTGCGCCTGAGCCTGCGCCAGGGCTCCCCGCGTGATCTGGCGGAAATGGTCATATCCGGGCAGGCCGACATCGCCATCGCCACCGAAACCCTCGATCGTTATCCGGCACTGGTGACGGTGCCGTTGTACCGCTGGCACCACTGTGTGATTGTGCCCAAGGCGCATCCTTTGGCGCGGCAAAAAAAATTGACGCTGGCGCACATTGCCCAATATCCCATCATCACCTACGATGCCGCTTTTTCCGGGCGCTCGGCGCTCGATGCCACCTTCGCCGATGCCGGGCTGGAGATCGACGTGGTGTTGACCGCCATCGACACCGACATCATCAAGACCTATGTGCGCGAAGGGCTTGGCGTGGGTATCATTGCCGGCATCGCGGTGGATAGCGGCGACCATGATCTGGTGGCGTTTGACGGGGCGAAACTTTTCCCCGAACGTGTGACCAAACTCGCATATCGCAAAAACGCCTACCTGCGCGGATTTGTGCGTGATTTCATGGACAGCCTGTCCGCCCATCTTGCCAAAAATTCAAAGCCGGCGAAGTTCTCCAGCACATGCTTGATCGTGTTCTGCTCCCACTTCGGCCCAAACCCATCGGGGTCTTTGATCAGATCCCCGAGGAAGAAAACCGTGTCGAG
>JANPNJ010000274.1:0-1801 GCA_031427395.1 Burkholderiales bacterium | reverse complement strand
TCGGCCGGACAGATCAATCACCACCCGCGACAAGGCCTCATCCAGCGGCACATAGGCGTGGCCGTAGCGGCGGATGCCGACCTTGTCGCCGAGCGCCTGGGTGAAGGCCTGGCCGAGTGTGATGCCGACATCCTCGACCGTGTGGTGGTCGTCGATGTGGGTGTCGCCCGTGGCCTGCACATCGATATCGATCATGCCGTGGCGCGCGATTTGATCGAGCATGTGATCCAGAAACGGCACGCCGGAATTGAGGTTGGATTTGCCCACGCCATCGAGATTGACGGTGGCGGTGATTTGGGTTTCCTTGGTGTTGCGGGTGACGGTGGCAGTGCGGATCATGTCAGGCCTTGTTGGGTGATGCGGCAAGCGCTATTACCAGCGCCGCCAGAAATGCGTGGTTTTCGGCGGGTGTGCCAATGGTAATGCGAAGCGTGTCGTGAAGCAACGGGTGTGCCGCGCTGGTGTTTTTTACGAGGATTTTTTGCGCGCGCAAAGATTCAAAAACAGCTTGCGCCGTGCCCATTCCCATTCCCTTCGGCAGGCGAATCAAAATAAAATTTGCTTCGGACGGGAATTGCCGGGCGGATGGGTGTGCGGCAAACAGTTGTTCCAGCGCCGCCGCCATCGCCTGCCGCCCTGCCATCAGCGTATCGGTCTGCGCCTTGAAATGACCAATATTGTCCAGTGCATAGGTTGCCGCCACCTGCGTCAACACATTGATGTTGTAGGGCAGCCGCACTTTGTCGAATTCATCCAACCACTGTTTGCGGCCGATCAACATGCCCAGCCGCAGCCCCGCCAGCCCCAGCTTGGAGACGGTACGCATCAGCACCACATTGGGGTAGCGGTGAATATTTTCGAGAAAGGAACGGCTGGAAAACGCGAAATAGGCCTCATCAATCACCACCAGGCCGCTGGCGGCACTGATGATGGCGTGGATGGCATCACGATCAAACAAATTGCCGGTCGGATTATTCGGATAGGCGATAAATATCACGGCGGGCTGGTGTTGCCCGATGGCAGCCACGGTTGCCGCCACATCGATGGCGAATTCACGGGTAAGCGGCACACCAATGTGGCGCATACCGCAAAATGTGGCGATCATTTTGAACATGACAAACGTCGGCTCCAGCGACATCACGGCGGCACCCGGCTTGGCGGCAGCCAAGGCAATCATCTGGATGATTTCATCGGAGCCGTTGCCCAGCAGGATGTCCAAGTCAGCAGACACGCCGAGCGCGCGGCGCACCGCCATTTTCAATGTTCCGGCGGCGGCATCGGGATAACGATTGATGGCGGCATCCCGCAAGCGCGCAGCCAAACCTTCCCGCAGCGCCTCGGGAAAATCATGGGGATTTTCCATCGCGTCGAGTTTGATGAAGCCTTGGGCATCTTGCACATGGTACGGTGCCAGCGCGGCGATCTCGTCGCGGATCACCTTCATTGGCTGCCACGCAAATCCGCCGACCGCGCGTGTGCCTCCAGGCCTTCTGCGCGCGCCAGGGTGGCGGCAACCTTGCCCAGTGTCGTGGCACCGCTGACTGAGACCTTGATGATTGAGGAGCGCTTCTGGAAATCATAAACACCAAGCGGCGAGGAAAAACGCGCGGTGCGCGAAGTCGGCAACACATGGTTGGGCCCGGCGCAATAGTCTCCGAGGGACTCGGATGAAAACGCGCCCATGAAAATGGCGCCCGCGTGTTTGATTTTGGGCAACAGCGCGTCAGGGTCGGCCACCGACAGCTCCAGGTGTTCGGGGGCGATGCGGTTGGCCAAGACACAGGCCTCATCAAGATCACGC
>JANPNJ010000273.1:0-4137 GCA_031427395.1 Burkholderiales bacterium | reverse complement strand
AAAGTCGCCGCCGGAAAATGCCGCGCTGTCAACGGCACGGTGCTGGGTCCCGCCGGGCAAAAGGCAAGCTTTGGCGAGCTGGCGGATGAGGCGGCGAAACAGCCCGCGCCGGTGAAGGTCGCACTCAAGCCGGCCAAGGATTTCACCGTCATCGGCAAGGCCACGCGGCGCACCGACGCGCCGGCGAAGGTAAACGGAACGGCGCGTTTCGGCATCGACATGACCGCAAAGCAGATTCCGAATCTGCATACCGCGGTGGTGGCGCATGCGCCGGTGTTTGGTGCGCGCGTGAAAAAATTTGATGCGTCCAAAGTGAACGGCATCCCCGGTGTCACCCATGTGGTGCAGCTCGAAAGCGGCGTGGCGGTGGTGGCCAAATCATTCTGGGCGGCGAAAACCGGGCGTGACGCCCTGCAAATCGAATGGGATCTTGAGTCCGGCAGCAAGGCTGATTCCGCCACGCTCTCAAAAAGTTACCGTGACACCGCCAAAACGCCTGGTCTGGTTGCCAAAAAAGGCAACCCGGAAGCATTCAAGGTTGCGGCCAAAACTGTCGTGGCGGAATTTGAAATGCCCTATCTGGCACACGCCGCCATGGAGCCGCTGAATTGCACCGTGTCGATTACGGGCGACAAGTGCGAACTCTGGGTTGGGTCCCAGTTGCAAACCCTCGACAGTGTGGCCGCCGCGCGGGTGGCCGGTGTGCCGGTGCAAAACGTCAAGCTCAACACCACACTCGCCGGTGGCGGCTTTGGCCGTCGCACCAATTTAAGCTCCGACTACGTGGTCGAAGCAGTGGAGATCGCCAAAAAAACCGGCGTGCCGGTCAAGACCGTGTGGACGCGCGAAGATGACATGAAGGGCGGCTCCTATCGCCCGATGTATGCGCACCGCATCGAAGCGGGACTCGATGCCGCCAATCGGATTGCAGCGTGGAACCACACCATTGTGGGGCAGTCATTGGTGGCCGGAACCGTGTTTGAAGGTGGATTTGTCAAGGATGGTGTGGATGCGACCAGCGTGGAAGGTGTGGCCGACACGCCCTACGACATCCCGAACATGCACACGACTTTGCACACCACCAAGACCGGCGTGCCGGTGCTGTTTTGGCGCTCGGTGGGGCATACCCACACCGCCTTTGCGATGGAAACCATGATGGATGACCTGGCCAAACTGGCCGGTATCGATCCGTTGGCCTTTCGCCGCGCGTATCTGGGCAAGCACCCCAAGGTTCTGCGCACACTCGAATTGGCGGCGGCGAAAGCGGGCTGGGGATCGGCGTTGCCCAAGGGGCGCGCACGCGGCATCGCGGTGCATGAGTCGTTTGGCTCGGTGGCCGCACATGTGGCCGAGGTGTCGCTGGAAGGCGGCAAGATCAAAGTCCACCGCGTGGTGTCGGCCTTTGATTGTGGCTTGGTGGTCAATCCGCTGACAGCGGCCGCGCAAGTTGAAAGCGCGGTGGTGTTTGGTCTGTCGGCGGCGCTGTACGGCAAAATTTCCCTGAAAGACGGCGTGGTCGAGCAATCCAATTTCCACGATTATCCGGTGCTGCGAATGAATGAGATGCCACGCATGGAAGTGCATTTTGTCGAAGGCGGCAGCACACCGACCGGCGTGGGCGAGCCCGGCACGCCGCCGATTGCGCCGGCCATATCGAATGCGCTGTTTGCCTTGACGGGAAAAAGGTTGCGGATGCTGCCGTTTGATGTGGCGGGGTTGAAGGCATAGCAGTGAGGTGTTGCTCATTTGACGCGTCATTTTTTCGCGCTCACAGGTCGGCTCCATACCCCAATGTCAAGGGGGAAGGAGCCACAGCAAACCATCGCGCAAGCATTATTTTTCTGAGGTCGGCAAATGATTTTCAGCAAGTCCTTTTATCGCATCGTTGCACTGGCGCTGTTGTTGGTGGCAGGCGGCTGCGCCTATATCGATTCCAAACAAGGGGAATGGATTTTTCGCCCGACCGAGGCCATCTGGCGCGGCGCGCGTGCCATGCCCGCCCATTTTGTCGAGCACCACATTCCAGTCGGTGGCAACGGCGACACCATCCATGCGTGGTGGGCACCGGTGGACGATGCCAGCGCGCCGGTGCTGCTGTATTTGCACGGGGCGCGCTGGAATCTCACTGGCAGCGCCACCCGTATCCCGCGCTGGAACCAAATGGGCTTTGCGGTGTTGGCCATCGACTACCGCGGGTTCGGCAAATCCACCGCGCGCGCACCGACCGAACAATCGTCATACGAAGACGCCGAAGCGGCGTGGTCGTATCTCAACACCCTCGCGCCCAACCGCAAAAAATTTATTTTCGGGCATTCACTCGGCGGCGCCATGGCCACCCATCTGGCGCAGAAGGATGCCAGTGCCGACGGCTTGATTCTGGAAGCGACCTTCACCAATATCGCGGACATGGTGAAGGCCACCAAATTCGGCTTCCTGCCGGTGGGCGGGCTGATTACCCAGCGTTTTGACAATCTCGCCCGCATCGAGGCCATCAAAGTGCCGACCCTCATCGCCCACGGCACCGAAGACAGTGTGGTGCCATTTGTGATGAGTGAGCAATTGTTTGCCGCCGCCCGCACACACAAACGATTATTCAAGGCCGACGGCGGCACCCACCACAATCTCACGTCGCGTTTTTTTGACGATTACGCACGGGCCGTGGGGGAGCATTTTGGCTTGCGGCTGGCGCACAATGCGGCGGCGACGGGCGCGTTGGGTGGGGCGAGGTAATGGCAAATTCTAAAAACCCACAAACTCCGTCATTCCGGCGGAGGCCGGAATCCAGTCCTTTTGTATTTTTAATAACTTAGCGACCGCTGGATCCCGGCTTTCGCCGGGATGACGGGGTTTTTTGAAGTTTCCTAAATTGAAAATCGCCGACTGGAGCGCGTTTTGGGGCAAAAATGCCTGAAAATGATCGTGGATATTGGAGTTTCACTATTTTTTCGCATTGAACAAAATCATCCACCATGCAATCACTTGACCTCGATGTACTCCATCACCTGCACGACTGGCTCGCTCAGGGGCGGCGCGCCTGGCTGGTGACGGTGACACGCACGTTCGGTGCCAGTCCTAGGCCGCCCGGTTCAATGCTGGCGATGCGTGATGACGGCCTCATTATCGGCTCGGTGTCGGGTGGCTGCATCGAGGATGATCTGGTGCTGCGACGGGAGGAATTTTGCGGTGCCGTGCCGGTGCTGGCGCGTTACGGGGTCAGCGGCGAGGAGGCGCGGCGTTTTGGTTTGCCGTGTGGCGGTGAGCTGGAAGTCACCATTGAGGCGGGGCTTGATTGCACCCGCATCAACACCTTGCTGGCAAAAATCACCGCGGGCGAGGTGTTTGTCCGTGCGCTGGATTTGCAGACGGGTGAATGGCAATTCCGCGCGGCGCGGCAGCGGGAAGAAACCGCCATCAACCCCACACATTTTTTGTGTGTCCACGGGCCGCGCTGGCGCTTGCTGATCATCGGCGCATCCGAAATCGCCGTGTATCTGGCCGAGATCGCCAAGACGCTCGATTTCAACGTCAGCATCAACGAGCCGCGCGAAACCTATCGCCACGCCTGGCGGGTGGATCAAACCCGCTTTGTTGAAGGCATGCCGGACGAGGCGGTGCTGGCCTTCAGGGCTGACGCCCGCAGTGTGATTGTCGCGGTCTCGCACGACCCCAAGCTCGATGACATGGCGCTGATGGAGGCGCTCAAAACGCCGGCGTGTTATGTCGGCGCGGTCGGCTCGCAGAAAACCAGCGAAGCGCGCCGCCAGCGGCTGCTGGAATTGGATGTCAGCGCCGCCGAGGCAGCCAGGTTGCATGGTCCGGTCGGGCTCCAGATCGGCAGCCGCACCCCGCCGGAAATCGCCGTGGCCATTGCCGCCGAGCTGGTGGCGGCACGCAATGGCATTGTCATGACGCGAGTCGTGCAATCGGTGGCGGCGGTGAGCGCGGCATGATTGTTGGCGTGTTGCTGGCGGCGGGCCGAGGGTCGCGCTTTGCCGCGGCTGGCCGCAAACAATTGGCATTGATGCCCGATGGCCAGACCATGCTGGCGGTGTCAGTCCGCAACATGTGCGCCGCGCTGGATGAAGTCGTCATGGTGGTGCGTGATGACCCGACGCTTATTGATCACGCGAAAAAAAT
>JANPNJ010000272.1:0-10027 GCA_031427395.1 Burkholderiales bacterium | reverse complement strand
AAGCTGAGCGCCGATGGCGTGGCCATGCTGATGCACGACGACACCCTCGACCGCACCACCAATGCCAAGGGTGACTTCAAAAATTTTACCGCGCAACAGTTGGAGGCACTCGATGCCGGCGTGTGGATGGGTAGAGAATTTGTCGGCGAAAAAATTCCGCGTTTTTCGGCGGTGATGCATTTTCTGCACACCCACGGCATGAATGCCGACATTGAAATCAAACCCTGCGCCGGGCGAGATGCCGAAACCGGGCGCGTGGTTGCCATGCTCACCGAAGAAATCACCCGCGACCATGTGGTCAAGCCGATGCTGTCGTCGTTCAGTGTGGACGCGCTGCGCGCGGCAAGAGGTGCGGCGGCAGATTTGCCGATGACGTTGCTGGCAGAAAAATATCAACCGGAACTCGATGCCGTGCTCGATGAATTGCAATGCCGCGCCTTCGGTTGTGAGCATAACAATGTGAATGCTGACATGCTGCGGCATTTGCACGCGAAAGACATCCGGGTGATGGTCTATACGGTCAACGACGTGGCGCGTGCCGCCGCGTTGTTTGCGCTGGGTGTGGATGGGATATTCACCGACAACCTGGCAGAGATGGCGGAATATTTTCCGGTTTGACAGCGCCGAATTCACCCTATCTCATGGACGTGTCTGAACAAAAATTTGGCTTCATGCCTCTGATGAACGATTCAGCGAACATACGCATTCGTACTCCTGACGCGAAAGCATTCCGTGGAGGAGAGCAGGGCTATGGCTTGGAAGGCTTTTCCACTTGTCAAATTCCACCCATAGCAGCGCTGTGTCGGTGACGGCTAACCCTTCCATCAAGGGATCAGCTTCCAGCCGCCCTTTATCTCAATCGTTGCCCCCCAATACACAGTCCAGCGGAGGTTGACAAACTGTAACCGTTTGGTTACAGCATGAATCATGCTCTCGATCAAATACACCGATGAATTCAAGGCTTGGCTGTTTGGTCTCAAGGATGGACTGACGCATCGCTGCCTTGCTCGCCGCCTGGAAAAAGCACAAAACGGCGACCATTGAGGAGTGAGCCATGACCAAGAAAATCCGCATTGCTGATCTGCCTGAATTCGACATTGCCGAGCATCTCGACAGCGAGCAGGCAATGGCCTATTACCTGACAGTTGTTCTGGAAGAAAACGACCCTGCTGCGTTGGCGGGTGCGCTCGGCAGTATTGCCCGTGCGCGGGGCATGAGCGAGATTGCCAAGGCGTCGGGCATTACCCGCGAGGCCCTGTACAGAGCACTGCGCCCTGATGCGCAGCCGCGATTCGATACGATCAGCCGCGTCTGCACAGCGCTGGGTGTAAAGCTGGTGGCGCAGGCTAGTTTCAAGAGCACTTAAAAAAATACAAAAGTAGCCAAACGACGCCACTCTTCAGCCAAAAACACCTGAAACACCGCCCTGCTGCTGGTGTTTGATGTTTTTTTGCAACGCAATGGATTCGCCGTTAATGATAGTATTTGTCTATCAACAACAGCGTGCGAAAAAATCATGAACTTGCGTGACTTGCGTTATCTGGTGGCGTTGGCGGATTTGAAACACTTTGGCCGCGCGGCCGAGGCGAGTTTTGTTTCGCAGCCCACGTTATCCACCCAGCTCATGAAATTCGAGGCGGAGCTGGGGGTGTCGCTGATCGAGCGCAATCCGCGCAATGTCATGCTGACCCCGACAGGCGAGGCGGTGGTGGCGCGGGCGCGTGCCATTTTGCGCGAAGCCGACGAAATCAAAAATATTGCGCGGCGTGCCAAGGACCCGGAGTCGGGCATGGTGAAGCTGGGTATTTTCCCGACGCTGGGGCCCTATCTTCTGCCGCACATCATTCCGCCGGTCATCACCCGATTTCCAAAACTGGAGCTGATTCTGGTTGAGGAAAAAACCGAGGTGATCCTGAAAAAATTGCACGATGGCGAGCTCGACTGCGGCATTCTGGCGTTGCCTGTGCACGATGACAGTTTGCATGTCGAATATTTGTTTGAGGAGGATTTTGTGTTGGCGGTGCCCGCCGGTCATGCCTTCGCCAAAAAGAAAAAAGCCAAACTCGCTGACCTGGCGGAAGAGCGTCTGCTGCTGCTCGATGACGGCCACTGTTTGCGTGAACAGGCGCTGGAGGTTTGCCACATGGCAGGCGCGGGAGAGAAATCCGGATTCCGCGCCACCAGCCTGGAAACGCTGCGGCACATGGTTGCGGCCAAGGTCGGCATGACCCTGCTGCCTGCGCTGACGGTGCATCCGCCGTCGCCCAATTCTGCTGCCGTGGCACTGGTGCCGTTCAGCAGGCCGGTGCCGCACCGGCGCATCGCCATGGTGTGGCGGCGCAGGTCGGCGTTGTCGGCATTTTTGCGGCAGCTTGCGCCGCTTTTGAAGGCGGTGCCGCCGGCGTTTTTGCATGCACCAAAGGCCACATCAAAGGCGGCACGATAATGACACAGCCGAAGCCGCAGGCGCAGGTGCAGGTGCAGGCGTATTGGATCCTCACCCTTGCGGCAGCGGCGGTGTTGATGGTGACCATGGGCGCGCGCCAATCGATGGGCTTGTTTGTTTCACCGCTCAATACCGCCACTGGGCTGGGAGTGGCCGCCATCAGTTTTTCATTGGCGGTCGGGCAACTGATGTGGGGTGTGGCGCAGCCGATTGCCGGCGCGTTTGCCGACCGTTACGGGCCGGGCCGGGTGATAGCCATCGGGGTGCTGATCCTGTCGCTGGGTTATGCGGTGACGCCGTTGATGACCAGTGTCTGGGGCATGACCATGGCGATGGGCGTGCTGATGGCGGCGGGCTCCGGGGCGGGCAGCTTTTCGGTTTTGATTGGTGCCGCCGCGCAACGCCTGCCGCCGGAAAAACGCGGCATGGCATCGGGCATCATCAATGCAGGTGGCTCGTTCGGCCAATTTTTGTTCGCCCCCATTGTGCAAAAACTCATCAGCGCCAGCGGCTGGATGGCGGCCATGTGGGCGATGGCGGTCATCGTGCTTGCCAGCCTGCCGCTGGCGCGGGTGCTGCGCGGCGAACCCCGGCCAGCCACACCGCTTCCGGCAACAGGTCTCAAACACGCGGTGATCGAAGCGTTGCAGGATCGCAGCTATTTGTTGCTGCACGCCGGTTTTTTCACCTGCGGTTTCCACATCGCGTTTTTGGTCACACACTTGCCGGGTGAAATCGCCCTGTGCGGCCTTTCCGCCAATGTGGCCGGCTGGACGCTGGCCATCATCGGCCTGGCCAATATCGTCGGCAGCCTCGCGGCGGGGTGGGGGGTGGGGCGTTATCGCAGCAAATATATTCTGTTCTGGATGTACGCCTCGCGCGCGCTGCTGATTGGTGTTTATCTGGTTGCACCCAAAACCGAAATGACGTTTTATTTGTTCGCCGCCGGGCTGGGGCTGACATGGCTCGCCACCGTGCCGCCGACGGCGGGCGTGGTCGGCAAATTATTTGGCACGCGCTACCTGTCCACGTTGTTCGGGCTGACGTTGTTGTCCCACCAGGTGGGCGGATTTTTTGGCGCGTGGCTGGGTGGCATCGCCGTCACCGAGCTGGGTGACTACCAAATGATGTGGATCGCCGACATCGTGCTGGCATTGTTGGCGGCGGTGGCGAATCTGCCCATCAGGGAAGCGCCGATGGTGACGGCGGCCGGGATGCGGAAAATGCCGGCATAGGGGCAACCTACAGGAAAATGTGGGAAACAAAAATCCGTGTGTCCCGTGTTGCGGAATGGGTAAACTGGTTTCAGCAAAAATCACCATCCCCACACACTGAAAGCCGCGCATCTTGGCACAAACCAACAAAGACGCCCGTCTCAAGCAGGAAATCCAGTTTCTCGGTCGCATGCTGGGCGAAGTCATTCGCGGCGCGAATGGGGAGACGATTTTCAACCGGATTGAGCATATCCGCAAGCTGGCGGTGGCGCGCCGTCGCGGTGCGTCGCCGGATGGCGGGGACGACAGCGGCAAACTGAAAGCCGCGCTCGACCATGAGCTCGACGGCCTGGGCATTGACCAAACCCTAAGCGTGGTGCGGGCTTTCAGCCATTTTTCGCTGCTGGCCAATATCGCCGAAGACCGCCACCAAAACCGCCGCCGCCGCGCCCATCGCATCGCCGGATCAACGCCGCAGACCGGCAGCCTGCGCCATACCCTCGACACCCTGGCGGCGCGCCATGTTTCCGCCGATGCGCTGCACGCGTGGCTGGAGGGTGTGGTGATCAGCCCGGTGCTGACCGCGCACCCGACCGAGGTGCAACGCAAAACCGTGCTCGATTGCGAACGGGAAATCGCGCGCCTGCTGGGCAGGCTGGAGCGCACCGACCTGGTGCCGGAGGAAAGCCTGGAAACCGAAGCCGGGTTGAAGCGGTCGATTTTGCAACTGTGGCAGACCGCGATGATCCGCCTGTCGCGTCTCCGGGTGATGGATGAAATCGAAAACGGCTTGAGTTTTTACCGCTACACCTTCCTCTCGGAATTGCCGAAAATTTATTGTGCGCTGGAAGCGGCGCTGGGCGCGGGGGCGGACACCGCGCCGCGCATTCCGAATTTTTTTCGCATGGGCTCGTGGATCGGCGGGGATCGTGACGGCAATCCGTTTGTGACCGCCGAATCACTCGAATTCGCCGTCGGCAGGCACAGCACCGTGGCCATTGAACATTATCTGTTTGAGGTGCACAAACTCGGCGCCGAGTTGTCGATGTCGAGCCGGCTGGTGTCGCCCTCGGCGGCGTTGATGGCGCTGGCGGCACGTTCGGGTGACACCTCCTCGCACCGGCAGGACGAGCCGTACCGCCAGGCGCTGGTGGGCATGTATGCGCGGCTGGCCGCCACCATGATGGCGCTGTCCGGAGCCGTGCCGATCCGCCGTCCGGAAGTCACACAGGACGCCTATGCGCGGGGGCAGGATTTTCGGGATGATCTGGATACCATCGCCGCATCCCTTGCCGGCCATGCCGGTGGCGCGCTGGCCGCCGGGCGGCTTGCTGAGTTGCGTTATGCCGTGGATATTTTCGGCTTTCACCTGGCATCGGTTGACCTTCGCCAAAATTCCGACGTGCACGAGGTGGTGGTGGACGAATTGCTGGCCAAGGCGGCGGTGTGTGCCGACTACCTGCAGCTTGACGAGGCGGCGCGGGTGGCGTTGCTGTTGCGGGAATTGTCCAATCCGCGCCCGCTCAGGGTCAGCCATCTGCCCTACAGCGACGCGACCGTGGGCGAGCTGGCCGTATTCACGGCGGCGGCGGCCATCAATCTGCGTTATGGCAAAAACACAGTGCCCAACGCGATCATTTCCAAGGCGCAGTCGGTCAGTGATTTGCTGGAAGTCGGCTTGCTGCTCAAGGAAACCGGCTCGCTGGTGTGGCGTGGGGGGCAGTGGCAACTGGATATCGCCATCGTGCCCTTGTTTGAAACCATCACCGACCTGAACGCCGCCGCCACCATCATGCGCGCCGCATTGGCGCTGCCCCAATATCGCGCCTGGCAGGACAGCCGGGGGGGCTTGCAGGAAATCATGCTGGGTTATTCCGACAGCAACAAGGACGGCGGCTACCTCACTGCCAACTGGGAATTGTATTGTGCGCAGCAGGGGCTGGTGGCGCTGGCACAGGAAACCGATGTCAAGTTGCGCTTGTTCCACGGCCGTGGCGGCACGGTCGGCCGCGGCGGCGGCCCCACGTTTGAAGCCATACTCGCGCAACCGCATGGCTGCGCGGCGGCGGGGCTGCGCATCACCGAGCAAGGTGAAGTGATCGCGGCAAAATATTCGGATGTTGAACTTTGCCGACGCAATTTCGAGACGCTGATTTCGGCAACCATGCTGTCCAATTTTCCGGAGAGCGAACAACACGAGCAGCCGCACTGGCGCGAGGTGATGCAGAAATTGTCAACCCGCGCCTGCGACAAATACCGCGCGTTGGTTTATGACACGCCCGGCTTCGTGGATTTTTTTCGCAGCGCCACGCCGGTGGGCGAAATCGCCGGCCTCAACATCGGCAGCCGTCCCGCCTCGCGCAAGCCCTCACAATCCATCGCCGATTTGCGGGCGATACCGTGGGTGTTCAGTTGGAGCCAATGCCGCCTGGCGATCCCCGGCTGGTACGGCTTCGGCAGCGCGGTGCAACAGTGGATCGACACCGCCCCGCAAGGGCGCGACGCGGCACTCGAGGTCTTGCGTGAAATGTACGCGCAATGGCCGTTTTTCAAAACCGTACTCGCCAACATGGACATGGTGCTCGCCAAGACCGACATCGACATCGCCACCCGCTACATTGACCTGGTGCCGGATCGTGAACTGGCCGAGCGGATTTTCAGCGACATCAAAGCCGAATGGCAACGCAGCGTGGACATGTTGCGCGCGATTACCGGTGCCCGCGCGTTCCTGGAAGACAACCCGGCGCTTGCCCGCAGCATCCGCAACCGCTTTCCGTATCTCGATCCGCTGAATCATCTGCAGATCGACCTGCTGCGGCGCTATCGCGCAGGCCAGGTGGACGACCGCACCAAACGCGCCATCCACCTCACCATCAACGGCCTAGCCACCGGCTTGCGGAATAGTGGATGAGGGCGGGGTTTCGCGGCGCATGCGCCGCGCCGACCGAATCTAAGCGAGCTGCGACCGAAGGAAGTCCCTGTGGGACAGGGCGCGCAGTGGGGCGCAGCCAGTGTGGACACAAAAATGTCCCTGCGGACATTTTTGTGCCTCACGAATCCGAGCGCCCTGCAAGGCGCGAGGTGGGGGAGGCGGGGTTTTTTGCCCTTCCCCGGATTCAGTCCGGGGCCCAAGCTGAATTTATGTAACCAAACTTCGGGCAGGACGCGCGCAAAACGATGAAGCTGTTTCGCTTCTCCAGTGAAGGGTAGGCGGCACAAAATTGAAAGTCGCCAATTGGCCGACATTTCTGAGCCTAGGCTGGAGGAGCGAGCCGCCGATGGGGTAATCACGCAAAACAAAGCCGCCTGATGCCGTCGCGCGGAATAATCTGGTGGGCGGTACTGGGATCGAACCAGTGACCCCTGCCGTGTGAAGGCAGTGCTCTACCGCTGAGCTAACCGCCCACGTTGATGCGTCAATGCAGCACATTGAGAGGGGCGGATTTTGGCATATTCGCGCGATAATGGCAATTATCCGCCTTCATTCCGCCTTGATATCGAGACTGCCTTGCCATCTGAACCCAAACGAATTGCCAAAAAACCGACCCTCACCCTTGCCGGTAAAAGGGCGGTTCCCTCGGGTGGCGTGACAGCACAGGATGCCACTGAGCGAAAATTTTCAACCCGTGCCAAGGATGCGGCACGGCGCGACGGACGCACATTGTTCTCCCCACACACCCCACCCGCACCATCCACACCACCTGCGGCAAAAACATCCGCCGCCACGAGGCCAACCTCCACGCCGCGCGTGCGCGCTTCGCAAACGGCCAATGCCAATGCCACCACCGACCGCCGCCGGCTCCGCGCCACCGAACCCCGCCGTGGCGGCAAAATGCGCGATCAACTCCCGCGTGAACGCGCCGTTCCCGCCGTGGCCACAGCGGCACGCGAGCCCGACGGTACAGTGCGGGTGTCGAAATTATTGTCCGAGCAGGGACTGTGCTCACGGCGCGAAGCCGACAGCTACATTGCCCGTGGCTGGGTGTTGGCCGATGGCGTGCGTGTCAGCGAATTGGGCACCCGCGTTTTGCCGACCGCCAAATTGACACTCGACAATGAGGCCGCGGTCATGCAGGACATGCGCATGACCATCCTGATGAACAAGCCGGTTGGTTATGTGTCGGGGCAGGCCGAGGACGGTCACCAGCCCGCCAGTGTGCTGGCGGTGGCGGAAAACCAGATCGACACCGATAAGCTGCGGTTTCATCCCGGCCACCGGCGCGGCCTCGCCCCGGCAGGCCGACTCGACATTGATTCGACCGGGCTGCTGGTGCTGACGCAGGACGGGCGCATCGCCAAACAACTCATCGGCGAAAACAGCGCGGTGGACAAGGAATATCTGGTGCGGGTGGAGGGCAAACTGTCCGCCGCCGATTTGAAATTGCTCAACCACGGCATGTCACTCGACGGCGAGGTGTTGAAGCCGGCCATTGTCAAATGGCAGAATGAGGATCAACTCAATTTCATATTGCGCGAGGGGAAAAAACGCCAGATCCGCCGCATGTGCGAGGCGGTTGGGCTGGTGGTGACAGGTTTGAAGCGCATTCGCATCGGCAACATCAAGCTGGGCGATTTGCCGGTGGGCAAGTGGCGGTTTTTGGGTGATGATGAAATGTTTTAACCGTCGAACCAAGTTGATTGCCGCTTTGATTTTCCGCCGATGAACGCGGATAAAATCGCCGATAAAAGCGGATAAGATCAAGTTCAAAATGCCCGTTTGCTGTTTTCAATATTTTAACAACTGTCCCATTCATGTTTTTGCCGTTTTTTCCGAAAGTTATCCAATGAAATTTCGCTTCCCCATTGTCATCATCGACGAGGATTTTCGCTCTGAAAATACCTCGGGTCTGGGCATTCGCGCGCTGGCTGCCGCGATTGAAACAGAGGGCATGGAAGTGCTGGGGGTGACGAGCTACGGCGATTTGTCGCAGTTTGCCCAGCAGCAAAGCCGCGCGTCCGCTTTTATCCTGTCAATTGACGACGAGGAATTCACGCCCGGCCCCGAGCTTGACCCGGCGGTGTTGAACCTGCGCGCCTTTATCGTGGAAATCCGTTTCAAAAACGCCGACATTCCGATTTATCTCTACGGCGAAACCAAGACGTCGCAGCATCTTCCCAACGACATCCTGCGCGAGTTGCACGGCTTCATCCACATGTTCGAGGACACGCCGGAATTTGTCGCGCGCCACATCATCCGCGAGGCCAAGGCATATCTCGACGGCCTGGCACCCCCGTTTTTCCGCGCGCTGGTGCATTACGCGCAAGACGGCTCGTATTCATGGCACTGCCCCGGCCACTCCGGCGGGGTGGCGTTTTTGAAATCCCCCATTGGACAGATGTTCCACCAATTTTTTGGCGAAAACATGTTGCGCGCCGACGTGTGCAATGCGGTCGAGGAGCTCGGCCAATTGCTCGATCACACCGGCCCGGTGGCGGCCTCCGAGCGCAATGCCGCACGCATTTTCAGCGCCGATCACTGCTTTTTTGTCACCAACGGCACTTCCACGTCCAACAAAATGGTGTGGCACGCCAACGTGGCGCCGGGTGACACGGTGATTGTTGACCGCAATTGCCACAAGTCGATATTGCATTCGATCATCATGACCGGCGCCAATCCGATATTTTTGATGCCGACCCGCAATCACCTGGGCATCATCGGGCCGATTCCGCTGGAAGAGTTTTCCGTCGAGAGCATCCAGAAAAAAATCGACGCCAATCCGTTTATCACCGACAAAAAATCCAAGCCGCGCATTTTGACCATCACCCAATCGACCTACGATGGCGTGATGTACAACGTCGAGATGCTGAAAGACTCACTCGGCAGCCGGGTTGAGACGCTGCATTTTGACGAGGCCTGGCTGCCGCATGCAACCTTTCACCCGTTTTACAAAAACATGCACGCCATTGGTGATGTCAACAATGGCCGCCCGCGCTGCAAAGACGCGATGATTTTTGCCACCCACTCGACCCACAAATTGCTCGCGGGCATTTCGCAGGCGTCGCAGATTCTGGTGCAGGAGTCCGAGACGGTGAAGCTGGACCGCACCCGCTTCAACGAAGCGTATCTGATGCACACCTCCACCAGCCCGCAATACGCCATCATCGCCTCGTGTGATGTCGCCGCCGCCATGATGGAGCCGCCCGGCGGCACCGCGCTGGTCGAGGAGTCCATTTCCGAGGCGCTTGATTTCCGCCGCGCCATGCGCAAGGTCGATGCCGAATTCGGCAAGGATTGGTGGTTCAAGGTGTGGGGTCCGGACAAACTCGCCGAATCGGGCATCGGCAGCCGCGAACAATGGATGTTGAAGGCCAATGAAAAGTGGCACGGCTTTGGCAATCTTGCGCCGGATTTCAATTTGCTCGACCC
>JANPNJ010000271.1:0-2901 GCA_031427395.1 Burkholderiales bacterium | reverse complement strand
CATGCTTGCGATCTGCGAAGGCAATATAGTGAGCCGGTAGAACGGCGAACCCTGAGTATTCGTTGTCGAGCGCAAGCACACCTGCAGACTCGAAGCTAACGCGGTAATCGTCGACCGTATGGGCGGGAATTATTCGTAGCCTGCGGGTGCATGTCCCACTTTCACTGACAGATACCTGCCAGCTGTGACCAGTATCACGGCAAGCGGAACGGACTATCTATACAGGCGGAAATCAAATTGTGTTGAAACTGGATCCCCGCCTTTATCGAAGTGTATCCCTGTGGGACGCGGGGACGCGCTGTGCGCGCTTGGATTCCCGCCGCAGCCTGCCCTCGAACGCTTAAGACGGGGCGAGAATGACGAAAATTTTAGATTAATAGAAGTACCCTTTGACTAAACTCAAGCAATGGCGCGCCGTCTCAGCACAAAATAGCTGTGAAGGCGCACAAATACTCATTTTTCCATTTTTGCCAAAAGCCCCCTAGTTTACCGGGCATTGATAAAAATCAAACCGCGCGATCACTAAACTCTTAAAATTAACCTACGAAAATTGTCAACGCCCCTCTACAAAACCTCAATCGAAAAATGAACCGCTCCACCCGCTCACTGGTAAGTTTGGCCTGCCTCGTCACTGTGCTCTTCACACAGTTGGCGGTGGCAGCCTATGCCTGCCCCAAGCAGGTTGCCGGGACGGAGGAGTCAACGGTCGCCATCCATGTCACACCCGTTGAACCATGTGATGGCGGCGACGCGGCACCGGCACTTTGCCAAAAACATTGTGAGGACGGCCAACAAAACGTTAGCACCTCCCCCACGCCGACGCCGACCACAATCGTGAACAGTTTTTTTGTAAGCCATTCAGCAGTGGCGGATGCCGCATTGCCAAACCCAAAGCGGACCCCGTCGCTGCACCACGCCTCCGCCCCGCCGCTGACCATCCGCCACTGCTGTTTGCGCCTCTGAGCCCCCGCCGCATTTGAAGCCGTAACTGCGCATGTCATGTGTTCGACTGTGCGCACCCTGGATAGAATTTTTTGCGGAGGTGACCGTGGTTGCTCGTTTATGTTTGATTTGTTTCGCATTGATGTTTGCCGGTGCCAGCGCACTGGCCGCCCCGCGCGAGCCGCCCATCGGTGCCAGCGTCGAGAGCCTGCTCGACTACGCCAAGACACGCAATCCCAAATATGCCGCCATGCAATTTGAGGTCGACGCCGCCGCCGCGCGCGCGGAAAGCGCCGGCCGCCTGCCCGACCCCAAACTGCGGGTGGAGTGGATGGACATCACCCAGGCCGGGGAACAAAACGCGACCCTGCTGCCGAGCCGCACCGGCAGCACGGTGTATACGCTGATGCAGGAGTTGCCGTGGTTTGGCAAACGCGCCCTGCAACGCGACATCGCCGACCTTGATATCCAGGGCGCAAAGGGTCGCGCGGCGTGGGCATGGGCGGACATTGCCGCACGCATCAAGGTTGGCTTCGCACAGTGGGTGAGCGTGCATGAAAACACGCGTCTGAACCAGGAAATCCTCGATCTTTTGACGCGGCTGGAAAAGGTGGCGCAAGTGCGCTACGCCGCCGGCCTCGCGGTGCAGGCCGATGCGATCCGCGCGCAGGTGGAATTGACCATGGTGAAAAACGAATTGATTGCGCTCGAAAATGAGCAGCGCATGACGGCCGCGCGTCTGAACATGCTGCTCGCCCGCCCGGCCGACGCCGCGCTCGCTGCCCCCTCACCATTGCACTCCCCGCCCCCTGCGGCGCGACTCGATGCGGCGGTGCTGCTGGCCCGCGCGCGCGCCAACAATCCACAATTGGCGAGTGATGAGGCGCGCCGCCAGGCGGCGGAGAAAAGCCGCGACCTCGTCTTGCGCAACCGCTACCCTGATTTTTCAATCGGCGTCGCCCCCACCCAGGTACGCAATGGCATTCGCGATTGGGGGCTGATGCTGGAAGTCAGCATCCCCTTTCAGCAATCAACACGGCGCGCCAACGAACGTGAGGCCCAGGCCATGGTGGCGGCGGCGGCGGCGCGACTTGAGGCCACCGCCAACCAGTTGCAGGCCGAGCTTGCCGAAAATATTTCAGGTCTGGATGCCGCGCGCCGCACGGGCGAGATCATCCGCGCGAATCTGCTGCCGCAGACCGAGCTTACCTTCAAGTCGGCGCTGGCCAGTTATGAAAACGGCAAGGTCGATTTCGCCACCCTGCTCGATGCGCAGCGGCAGATTCGCATCGCCCGGCAGAGCCTCATCAAGAGTGAAGCGGAAACACAAAACCGACTGGCGGCCATTGAACGCATATTGGGAGAAGAGACATGAAACCGACAATTGTTGTTGCCATCGGTCTGACCGTGCTCGCCGTTGCGGCGGCGGGCGGCTACTGGGCAGGGCAACGTGGCAAAGAAGTACCGCACGATGCCACCGCCGCCGCCAAGCAGGAGCGCAAGCCGCTCTACTACCGCAACCCGATGGGCCTGCCGGATACCTCTCCCGTTCCCAAAAAAGACCCCATGGGCATGGATTACATCGCCGTGTTTGCCGATGCGGCGAATGAAGAAGCGACCCCCGCCGGCCAGGTGAAAATCAGCACCGACAAAATCCAGAAGCTCGGCGTGCGCACGGAAGCGGCGCGGCTTTTGCCCATCACCCGCGTGGTGCGCGCCGCCGGCCGCATCGAGCCCGACGAGCGGCGCGTGGCGCTGATTGCGCCAAAATTTGAAGGCTATGTGGAACGCCTGCACGTCAACGCCACCGGCCAGGCAGTGGCCAAGGGCCAGCCCTTGTTTGAAGCCTACAGCCCGGAATTGGTGTCCGCGCAGCGCGAATACCTCATCGCCGCGCAGGGTGGTGCCCAGGCCGGCATGGCGCAGCTTGCTGACTCCGCGTTGCTGCGATTAAAAAAC
>JANPNJ010000270.1:0-1517 GCA_031427395.1 Burkholderiales bacterium | reverse complement strand
GGCAATGTGCACGCCCATGTCATGAATGCGCCGCAAGATCTGGGTGGCGCGTTCCGGGTCGGTCATGATGGCGCTTTCGGTCAGTTCCAGTTCCAGCAGGGCAGGATTGATGCGGTGTTGTTCCAGCAGCGTGCGCAATTGCTCGGGAAAGGAATCATCCATCAGGTGCCTGGCCGAAATATTGATCGCCATGAACATCATCCGCCCGGCTCGGTGCCAGCCTGTCAATTGTGTCAACGCACAATCGATCACCCACATGGTCAGCGGGCGGATCACATCCGACAACTCGGCCAGCGGAATGAACTGCGATGGCGGCAACAGTCCCAACTGCGGATGACGCCAGCGCACCAGCGCCTCAAATCCGGACGTGGTCTGGTGCGCAAGATTCAGCCTCGGCTGGTAGTGCAATTCAAGCTCCCCGCCGCGCACCGCGTCACCCAGTTGGCTCATCAGGCCAAGACGTTGCGGCGTGTAGGGATCTTCACTGGCGAGGTACAGCGCATGGCCGCTGCCCTGCCGCTTGGCGACGTACATGGCAATGTCCGCGCAGCGCAACAGGTCGGAGGCGCTTTTGCCGTGCCGTGGATGGAGCGACACACCAATGCTGGCACCCACCTCGATGCGGTATCCCTCAAGATCAAATGGCACCATGATGGCAGCCAATGTTTGCGCCGCCAGGCGCTCGGCCATCTGCGGACTTTCAATATTGTCCACCCAGATGGCAAACTCATCGCCTCCCAGTCTCGCCACCCGGCCGTGATGCCGCGTGCCCGCCGCATTTTCATCGGCGAGGCGCCGGGCAATTTTCACCAACAGGGTATCGCCAATGGAATGTCCCAGCGTATCGTTGATTTCCTTGAAGCGGTCGAGGTCGATCAGCAGCAACGCACGATGAACCCCGTCCGCCGCGCGCTGGATCGCCTGGTCAATTTCCTGTTCGAGCGCGGCGCGATTGAGCAGGCCCGTCAGTTGATCGTGGCTGGCGCGGAATTCCAGCTCGGCAAGCTGGTCGCGCCTTTCCAGCTCGGCGGACGCGCGCGCGGCGAAAATCAGCAGCAACTGCACGGCCAGCTCAAAATCGTCCAACTGGCGCTTGAACAACACGGCGATCAAACCCATCGCCCGCCCCCTGCTATCGACCAACGGCGCGCCGACATATCCCAGGATGCCACGGTCGGTCAGCGGCTGGTCGCGTGGAAACAAATTGGCGACGTCGTTGGGATAGGCACAGACACCATGAAGGAGAATCTGCTGGCAGGGCGAGCCCTCGAGTTGATAGGAAAAATTTTCGCCAGGGCCTGCCGCCAGGTGCACGGCAATGGTGCGTACCTGGGTTAGATCGCCACTTGGCAATTCACCGACAAACGCCATGTCGGCCTTGAGTGCCAGCAGCAGCCGTTCGACCAGCGAGCGAAAAAAATTTTCGCCGGTGGTGGCGGCCACACCCTGCGCGATGTCAAACACCATGCGTTCGTGGCGCTTGTGTTCCGTGATGTCGCGGCTGATGGAAATCAAAC
>JANPNJ010000269.1:0-2790 GCA_031427395.1 Burkholderiales bacterium | reverse complement strand
CGAGTTTGTTTTGTTCGACTTGTTGCTTTTGGCTGATGACGGCGTTCATAAACAAAGCGACCTGCCGCCGTCAACGGCGAGAATCTGCCCGGTCACATAGGGGGCGTCGAGCAGCAGATATTTCACCGCGCCGGCAATGTCTTCACCCGCGCCGGTGCGCTTGAGCGGTATCTGCCCAACAATGCGTTGGCGTTCATCAATGGGATAGCTGTTGTCATCCGGCCAGAGAACCGCGCCAGGGGAAACGCCATTGACCCGCACATCCGGCGCCAGCTCCAGCGCCATGGAGCGTGTCAGACCGGCGAGACCGGCTTTGGCGGTGTTGTAGAGCACAAAATCCTTGAGTGGATGCTCGCTGTGGATATCGATGATGTTGACGATGGCACCGCGGCTTACACGCAAATACGGCGCGGCGGCCTGTGACAAAAACAATGGCGCTTTGAGGTTCGAGCCCATCAGATCGAGCCAGTCATCTTCCGTGATCTTGCCGGCCGGTGTGGGGTAAAAAGACGAGGCATTGTTGACCAGGCCATCGAGGCGGTCAAAAAATGATCGGGCTTGATCGACCAATCCTTTGAGCGCGTTATGGGCGAGCAAGTCGCCTTGCAAGATCGCCGCTGAATGCGGGCGCAGGGCGTTCAACTCCGCCGCGAGCAAATCAGCCTCGCGGCGCGAGCGGTTGCAGTGAACGATGACATTGCAGCCAGCCGTGTGCAGGCTACGGGTGATGGCCGCGCCGACACGCTTGGCTGCACCGGTAACAAGCATTGCTTTCGGCATGGGTTGAGGTGCGATGGAGGTGGCTGAGGCTGACATAATGGCTATTTTAGCCGACCGCCCTTGTGCCTTGTGAATTCGCCAAACCATTCACCGTCATTGCCAGTGCCGTCCTCCGAGGCGATGGCGCACTCGACTGCCTGTGCCGCGATGTTGATTGAGGCCATACGCGAAGCCGGTGGCTGGCTGTCGTTTGCCGATTTCATGGCGCTGGCGCTGTATGCGCCTGGGCTGGGCTACTACGCGGCCGGGGCACGAAAATTCGGTGCGGCGGGAGATTTCATCACTGCGCCGGAGATTTCGCCGCTGTTTGGCGCGTGTGTCGCCCGCAGTGTTGCTGACACCATTGTTGCCACCAAGGGCGACCTGCTGGAGCTGGGGCCGGGCACCGGCCAATTGGCTTTTGATATGCTGCTTGCGCTGGAAAAATTGGATGCACTGCCGCGAAAATATTTTCTGCTTGAGGTGTCAGCCGATTTGCGCCAACGCCAACGCGAAAAATTGGCCACATTGCCGCCGGCAATTTTTGCGCGCTGTGAGTGGATCGACACCCTGCCGGTTGATTTTGTCGGGGCCATCATCGCCAATGAGGTGCTGGATGTGGTGCCGGTGCATCTGGTTGTTTTTGGCGCGGAGGGCATGTTGGAGCGTGGTGTGGCATGTCTGGAGGAAAAATTTGTCTGGCGTGATGCGCCGGTTGCGTCTGCAGAAGTGCAGGCCATGGCGGATACCGTGAATCGCGCGGTGTTCAACCATGCGCCGCCACCGGAACCACAAGGTTATGTGAGCGAATTTGCGCCGCAGGCCAATGCCCTCACCGCGTCACTCATGCATAGTCTCAAAGCCGGGGTGGTGTTGTTGATCGACTACGGCTTTCGCCGTGCCGAGTTTTATCACCCCGACCGACGCACGGGCACACTGATGTGCCACTACCGGCATCACGCCCACACCGATGTGTTTTTGCATCCCGGCTTGCAGGACATCACCGCACACGTTGATTTCACCAGCATCGCCGGTGCAGGGGTGGCGGCGGGGGGCGAATTGATCGGTTACGCCACCCAAGCCAATTTTTTGCTGGGTGCGGGCATCACCGATTTGATCGCGCAGCATGATCCGAATCAGGCCGCCGGCTATCTTGCCCTGACCAATCAGGCGCAGCGGCTGCTGTCGCCTGCCGAGATGGGTGAATTTTTCAAGGTGATCGGCTTTGCCAAGGGGCCGCATACCATTGCCGCGTTGCAGAATTCACGGCAACTGCCTCTGTGAGCGCGCTGCGGTTAAAATCGGCTATCCAGAATTAAATCAAACGAGCAGGGAGAAATGCCATGGGCTTGACAATCGGTGTGCCAAAGGAAATTTTTGCGGGCGAAAAAAGGGTGGCGACGGTGCCGGAGGCGGTCGAGAAATTGATCAAGCTCGGCTTTGCCGTGTCGGTGGAGTCCGGCGCGGGGGCATTGTCGAATTTCGACGATGATTCGTACCGCGCGGCGGGGGCGACGGTGGTGGACACGGCCGCCGCACTCTGGGCGGGTGCCGACATGGTATTCAAGGTGCGTGCGCCGAGTGTGGATGAGGTTGCGCAAATGCGCGAGGGCACCACACTGGTGAGTTTCATCTGGCCCGCGCAAAATCCCGAATTGCTGAAGTCGCTGGCGGCCAGAAAAGCCACGGTGCTGGCGATGGATTCGGTGCCACGCATTTCGCGCGCGCAAAAGCTGGACGCCTTGAGCTCGATGGCCAACATCGGCGGTTATCGTGCGGTGATTGAGGCCGCACACCACTTTGGCCGTTTTTTCACCGGGCAAATCACCGCCGCCGGCAAGGTGCCGCCGGCGCCAGATCGGCGAAGCGCTTTGAGCACAACCGCCGAAAGTATTCAGCAGCTTCGGGGGGCAACATTGCTACTCCAATCGCTCGCGCACGCGCAGGAAACCATCGTCGGAGAGGTTCCCCGGTGACACAAACACTGCCAACGGGTTCTTGCCGTAGACAACCTCCGCGCCCGCAATGGCC
>JANPNJ010000268.1:0-2643 GCA_031427395.1 Burkholderiales bacterium | reverse complement strand
GAAGCTCGACTGGAACATCAATGCCAACCATCGCGCGAATGTCCGTTACACCAAATCCGAAGAGACCAACCCGGTTTTCAACAATATCGCCACCACGTCATTGTCCTTGAGTTCCCACTGGTACAACCAAACCAAAACCCTGGAAACCCTGGTTGGCCAATGGTTTGCCGACTGGACGCCGAATCTTTCCACCGAGTTCCGGCTTTCGGATCGGCAGTACAACAGCGCGCCGAAAAACAACATCGCCTCGCCGGTGGTGACGCTGCAATTCACCGGCCCGCTGCCGGCCGGCGCACCAGCGGGGGTTGGCACCGGCACCCGCAACCTGTTTTTTGGCACGGAACAATTTCGTCACCTCAATGCCATCGAGACCAAAACCCTCGACAGCTATTTCGGCGGGGTGTGGACGCGCGGCGCGCATGAGTTGAAATTCGGCGGCGATTACAGCCAGAACAAAGTGTTCAATGCGTTTGTGCCCAATTCCAACGGCAACTACACCTTCAACTGCCAAAACAGCAGCGCGACCTATGTCTATTCGTTTGGCGCAATCAATTGTGCCAGCGCGACGGCCGCGCAAATCGAGGCGGCGGTGCTGGAGAACTTCAGCCGCGGCCGACCCTCGACTTATTTCGCCCAGACAGCGTTGCCCGGCAACAGCCTGGCTGACGGCTTCTCCCAATTCACGCTCAAGAGCTACGGCGGCGCGGTGCAGGACACCTGGACGGTCAACCGCAACCTGACCATGACCTATGGCTTTCGCGTCGATCTTGCCGCCACCAGCGACAAGCCCAAGGCCAATGCGGCGGCATCTGCGCCACTCATTGCCGGCAACCCGGCAACCGGTGTGCGCCAGTCGGGCGGCTTTGGTCGTGACAACACCAACACCATTGACGGCGAGTACCTGATCCAGCCGCGCCTGGGTTTCAATTACACATTTGACAGCGCCCGCCCGATGCAACTGCGCGGCGGCTTTGGCCTGTTCCAGGGCGCGGCGGCCACCGTCTGGCTGTCGAATGCATACACCAACACCGGCGCGGCCATCACCACCGTTGGTTGCGGTGGCGCCAATGTCGCCTGCACGTCGGTCGGTGGGTTATTCACGGCCAATCCGGCCACCCCGCCGACCAGTTTCCCAGGCAGCCCGCCCGCAGCCACCGTTGATTTTATTCAAAGCGGGCTCGGCCAGCCGTCGGTGTGGAAAGCCAACCTCGGTTTCGAACGCGAACTGCCATGGTGGGGTCTGGTCGGTGGCATCGAGTACCTTTACACCAAAACCGGAACCGGTCTCTACTACCAGCATTTGAATCTGGGCGCGCCGACCCGCATCGGCATTGACGGCCGCGAATCCTACTATTCGCCGACCGCGCTCAACCAGGCCTGCTGGACACCAACCGGCGGGCGGCTCACCACCGGTGCCGTTTGTGGGGTCAACAACTTCAACCGTGCCCTCAGCAATCCGGCATTCTCCAATGTCCTGGAATTGGCCAAAACCAAAGAAGGCGGCGGCAACCTCGCCACGCTTTCGCTCAGCCGCCTGATGAAAAACGGCTGGTCATGGTCGCTTGCCTACACCTATTCCGATGCCACCGAAGTCAGCGGCATGACCTCAACGATTGCGCTTTCGACCTGGGGAGTGCGCCCGATCCTCAACCCCAACGAAGGCAACGCACAACGCTCCACTTACGTGGTGAAAGACCGCTTCAACGGCACCGTCAATTGGCGGCGCAATTTCTTTGCCGGCTACAAGACCGAGATCGGGCTGGTGGTGGAAGGGCGCTCCGGCCGGCCGTATAGCTGGACATTCGCCAACGACATCAACGGCGATGGCATCGCCGGCAACGACCTGATGTATATCCCCAGGGATTTGGGCTCCGGCGAGGTGGTGTTCCTGGGTGACACCGCCACCAGCCGCACCAACGAGGAAGCCTTCTGGCGGGTGGTCAACGCCAACGGCGGATTGTCCAGCGCGCGCGGCGGTGTGACCAAACGCAATTCCAGCTTCTCGCCGTGGAGCAACAGCCTCGACATGCGCATCAGCCAGCAGTTGCCCGGATTCATGAAGGGTCACAAGGCAAGCTTTGTGCTGGACTTGTTCAACGTGGGCAACATGCTCAACAAACGCTGGGGCAGGATCGATGAAATCCCCTTCACCGCCAACGCCGGCGGCCAGCGCCGCACGTTCGTCAATTTTGCCGGACTGGATGCCACCGGCCGCTACATCTACAGCGTAGGCAACGTCAGCGACTTCACCACCCGCCAGGCGCGCGGCGAATCGCAGTGGGCTTTGCAGGGTACGTTCCGTTACGAGTTTTGAGCGTCATCCCGCAAGTAGCGTGACCGAAACGGCTGGTGGCAACACCGGCCGTTTTTTTTTGCGCCCGCGCCGCGTGGCATAAAAAAACAGGCAACCCTGGCGTGTCCGAGCCAACCATTACGCCCCCGCCAAAATCCCGTTCAACAGCGGATTCACCAGCCGCGCCGCGATTTTGCGGTAGCCCGCAACCGTCGGGTGGATTTCATCTTGCCAATCGCCGGAGCGGCCGCTGTCGTTGGCGTTCGCCGGGGTGAGGATGCCTTGTGTGAGCAGCACGTGAAAGCCATCGATGTGTTTTGCGGAAGTTGGCTCGGCAAGGGTGGTGAGGC
>JANPNJ010000267.1:0-3114 GCA_031427395.1 Burkholderiales bacterium | reverse complement strand
GGGCCGATGATGGGGATGACGCGCTTTTCTTCGATGAAATTGAGCAGGTCGTCCCATGCGTCATCGTCAAGGCGCGAAGGGGAAGGATGTATCGGCAGGGCAGAGGTCAAGTGCGTTCTCGGTAGTTTGCAATCTGGGTTTACGGCTAAGCATGCGTCGGCTTTGCCGCCCATGGATGTTAGCGGTTTTTTGGCCGCAAGCTCTAAAACAGAATCGGAATAAATTTCGGGCCGGTGGTAGCAGGGGTCATTGGACGCAAGAAATTCACCTATGATCATGACCGGAATATATTGTAGTCTTCCGGGGTGAGAGAGGGAGCTACAACCAGTTTTCCGGTCGCGGGCGAAAAGCCGCCCGCAACCAAAAAACTGCGCGCTGCGCGCTCCCGCAGCCAGCAAGATGGGTTTTCGTTTTTTCCGGCATCTCGCATTTTCGTAAAATTTTGCATCAAAAACAACATCATTTGATGCAATTTTTGATGCTATAATTTTCTCGTGCTGATTACACATTGGGCAGCAGCAAAAGTGACAAGCTGCTATCTGTAGCCGTCATTCCCTTTAGAGGCGGGAATCCAGTTTGCGCTGTCTTTATGCACGATAAATTGGATTCCCGCCTTCGCGGGAATGACGGATCAGGTGATATAACTGTCGCCTGTATTTCTGACTGCCGAGTAAAAATTCCCATGAGAACAACCGTCAACCTCGATGAAACCCTGCTTGCGCAAGCCGCGCGCATCAGCGGGCTGAGTGAGCGCAGCTTGCTGATTCATGAAGGGTTGCAGGCGCTCATCCAGCGCGAAAGCGCGAAACGGCTGGCACGCCTGGGCGGGACACAAAAGACACTGAAGGCACCACCGCGCCGTCGCACAGGCATTTAAGACATGGTGCTGGTTGATACGTCAATCTGGATTGACCACTTTCGGCACAAGGATCAAACGCTGTCGGATTTGCTGATGTCATACCAAGTGCTGATGCACCCGTTTGTCCGTGGCGAATTGGCGCTGGGCAATCTGAAACCTCGCGGCGAGATATTGCAACTGCTGGCGGATTTGCCGCAGGCTGCGGTGGCGGCTGAGCATGAGTTGCTGAGTGTGGTGGAAAGCCGCAAGCTGATGGGGCTTGGCATCGGCTTGATCGACGCGCACTTGATTGCCTCCGCCCTGCTTGAGGCGTGCCCGATTTACACCAGAGATAAACGCCTGCTTGCCGCCACGATCAAGTTGAAAATTGCCCGCGTTTACTCAGCAGCCAGAAATTAAGGCGACATTTTTCAATGCGCCACAACGAAATTCGTCGTCCCCACGAAGAGCCCGCCCCGGCTTTAGGCATACCGGGGTAGGCTCTTCGCGGGAACGACGTTTACTTTTGGTTCGCTGTAGCCTAATTTTCCGACTGATGAGTAATGCGGTTCTTCAATCTCTTCATTCCACATCAGAAAACAAATTTGCTGTACTTGCGGTGAATAAATCACTTATTCACCGTATTTTTTGCGTATATAATAGACTTTGCGGCGAAAAACGCCTATAATCACCGCAAAGGATGCGCAGTATGAGCTATATACATGAGCAAATAGAGTGGCCGAAGTTCACTTGGGATGACGCCAAAATCGCACCAATTTTGGCCGATGCCCGACATCGCCAGGGCCGGCTGGTCGGTCGCATGGAGGGGCTGGGCTTTCGCTTGCGTGCGGAGGCGGTGCTTGAAACTCTCACGCTGGATGTGATCAAGTCCAGCGAAATCGAAGGTGAAACTCTTCACGCAGGCCAGGTGCGCTCATCCGTCGCCCGTCGCCTCGGCATCGAAATCGCGGGTGCTGTGGCCACAGATCGAAATGTGGATGGCGTGGTCGAGATGATGCTCGATGCAACACAAAATTTCGACCAACCGCTTGCGGTAGAGCGCCTGTTCGGTTGGCATGCCGCGCTGTTTCCGACTGGCTTCAGCGGCATGCAACGTATCACGGTTGCTCATTGGCGCGATGATGCCCAAGGGCCGATGCAAGTCGTGTCCGGCGCGATCAATCGCGGCAAGGTTCACTTTGAAGCGCCCGCAGCCAAACGATTGCCGCATGAGATGGCGCAATTCATTTCGTGGGCCAACAATGCACATGATATTGACCCTGTGATTAAAGCTGCGATTGCACACTTTTGGTTTGTCACCATACATCCGTTTGATGATGGCAACGGGCGGATGGCACGCGCACTTGCTGACTGGGCGCTGGCACGGTCAGAGGGAAGTGCGCAGCGTTTTTACAGCATGTCTTCGCAGATTCGCGTGGAGCGCGAGGCGTATTACGCGATTCTGGAAAGCACACAGAAAGGCAGTCTCAACATCACGGCATGGCTGGAATGGTTTTTGGGGTGTTTATTGCGCGCCATCACCGCGACTGAAACGACGCTCTCGGCCGTATTTGGAAAAGCAAAATTTTGGGAGGCGCACAACGAAAAATCCATCAACGACCGGCAACGCCTTATGCTGAACAAATTGCTTGAAGGTTTTGAAGGAAAACTCACATCCAGCAAATGGGCAAAAATCACAAAAACATCACAGGACACCGCGCAACGCGATATTCAATCTTTGGTTGATGCAGGCATTCTAGTGAAGGATGCAGCGGGCGGGCGCAGCACCAGCTACTCACTGGTTGTGTAGCGATTTCTGGTTAGGAGTTCAACACTCCCGTCATTCCAACTCCGCAATCCACGCCGCCTGTATCGCCTCCAATATCTTCTCCCCCGATCGATCCGGCGCATCGGAAAATTCCGGCAGGGCAATCACCCAGGCATGCAAATCGGTGAAGCGGATTTTTTTCGGGTCAACGTCGGGATGGGCATCGACCAGTTGTATGGCGATTTCGAGGGTGTCGGTCCATTTGAGTGTCATCAATGATTCTCCCGCGCGTGGTTGATGGTGTACTTGGGAATCTCGATGGTCAGTGGCGTGTCGGCGACTTTCAGTTGGCAGGACAAACGTGACAGCGGCGTGAGGCCCCACGCCATGTCGAGCATGTCTTCTTCTTTTTCCAGCGCATCCGGCAGCGAGTCGATGCCTTCGCGCACAATCACATGGCAGGTGGTGCAGGCGCAGGATTTTTCGCAGGCGTGTTCGATGGCGATGT
>JANPNJ010000266.1:0-4068 GCA_031427395.1 Burkholderiales bacterium | reverse complement strand
CCGTGGCCGTGGCTGCTCATGTCAGGTCCGGCGATTGTGGTTGTTGCCGGCTTTGTCACCTTGTACCTTGCGGCCTCGGGACAAGACGGCCTGGTGGTTGACGACTATTACAAACAAGGCAAAACCATCAACCAGTCGCTGCACCGCGACGAGGTGGCGCGGCGCATGGGGCTCACAGCATCGGCCAGCATGGACCAGGCCAATGACCGCATGGTGGTCGTCCTGGCGCGCCGCGACGGGCAGGCACTGCCGGCATCACTTGCCATCAGCCTGGTCCACGCCACCCGCAGCGGCATGGACAAATCTGTCGTGCTCACCGCAGACAACGGCGGATATGCCGGCATTTTGCCGCCACTCGTCGCGGGCAAGTGGAATGTGCTCATTGAGGACGCACAAAAACAATGGCGTCTGCAACAACAAATTGTTGTCGGCACCACCCCCATCCCGTTGTTGCAATTCACACCCGCAGGTGAGGCACGGCAATGACCAGGCTCATCCTGTCCGTCCTCTGGCCGTCATTTGTCGCCGCCGGCATCGGCATCGGCGTCATCTTCACCCTGGTTGACCCAATGGAGCTGGTCATTCTCGGCGAACACACCCGCGCCTCGCGCACCGCCATATATTCGCTGGGATTTTTTATACTCTGGGCGATTGCCGCGCTGGCCGCCGCCGCAAGCTGCCTGCTGCTGGCAAACCCGGCGCGCGCCGGCGGCAAACAATCCGGCTAATCCGCCATGCCAAATTCGCGCCGCAGTTTTTTGGTCAGCTTCATCGCCACCAAATCAAACGAGCGCAAAATCAAGGCCTTTAATTCCGCGTCGGTTATCTTTTTGAGATCGGTCACCTGTACCCACTTCGCCCGCGCCAGATAGGGTGCCGGCACAAAACCGGGGCGGTCGGTGTATTCCAGAAAGCGGTCATCATCGACCTTGAACGAAACAAACACACCGCGCAATTCGTTTTCAAACGCCACCGCAAACATTTTGCCGCCGATGGAATACACATGATCCGCGCCCCACTTCACATCCGCTGTGGCGTGCGGCAGGGAGACGCAGTATTTTTTGACGGCGGATAAATTCATAAAGTCGTTATGGGGCGAGCGTTTTCAGGCATTTATGTCCGAAGGTGCGCGCCAGCATTGCCATCAAGAGCGGCCAAAGTGTTTGTCCCGGCGTGCACGGTACGCGCTCAAATCGTAGACGGTGTAGCCCAATGCCTGATGTTGCAAGAAGGTATGGATTGAACCGGGCTTTTGCGCCTGCCAAAATTTTATGCTTTGCGTCGACAAATACGTCAGGTCGCGCGCGGCGGGCGAAGCAGGTGTCAACTGCTTGTCCGCCGACCAGGTCAACACGATCTCTGTTCCCGCCGGATCGAGTGCCTGACCGAGGCGCTGCAACCCGGTGTAGCTCGCCAGCGATAATGCCGTGCCCACCAAAAAACTGACAAACACCCCTTCCATGCGGGGTGCACGCCGGCCGATCAGATAATGGGCAACACTGCCCCAACCGATGACGCCAATCGCAGCCATGACCAGCCATGGCACAAAGGTGCCAAACGTCAGATCGGAAAAAACAACATCTACCAACCAATAGGCGGTCAGGACGGCGGCCAGAATCAACACGTTCCGGATTGGCACATGCTTGGCAAGATCAAACATTTCATGATTGGTGCTCACCCCGTCGCCGGCGGCCAACTTACCGCGCGTGATCAACAACGCCACCATCGGCAACACCGACAGATTCAGATTCTCGGAGCGGGTAAACACCGTGTTGAGCATGATTTTTTTCCACGCGGCGATCTGAGCCTTGTTTTCAAACCACATTGCCACGGAAACTTTTCTGGTTTGTCCCGGCGAGGTGATATAAACCTCGCGTGCACCCCCGCGCGCATTTCCCCAATAGACATGCTGAATTTCATCCCAACGCATCGTCCATGATGGCGACCAGCTTTGCATAAAAGTCGGCAGTCCGGATGTATACGCAATCGTGTGATCGGTGACGGTGATACGCGCCGCAGCCGCCAAGCGAAAAATGGCGAATGATGCAGCGATGGCGAACAAAAATAAAATGACAATACCAGGCAACTTTGTAACAAATTTTTCCTGCGGAACCAACAGAAGATTTGATGCTGACAAACCCACCAACAGAAGCAACATCACCCAGAATAGGGATGAATCCAGCGCCGACATGGTACGAAACACCCGTGGCGGCGCGGCTGGCTGAAATACATAAAATTGATCAGTCAATTTTTACCCCCGGCAAACGGACTCATTCAAAAAAAACAAGTGTGATGCACATGCCAAACCAAATCCACGTCCATTGTGATTGCCAGGCATCACAGGCATCGTGTGATTGAGCAGTTTGTTGAAATTCTCCGCAACGAACATTCGAGACTGTTTTTGCTGACGCTTCCCCATTTTTCAAAGGGGGTTCGAACAACCATCAACTTGCGTTTCATTTCGCTCATGGTCGAATAATGTTTTCAACAAACTGTCAGGGTCTGATTTTTGGCCGCGCGTCATTCGCTTTATCAATCACCTGATAAAACGTCTCGTTTGGCTTGATCATGCCCAGCTCCGCCCGCGCCCGCTCCTCGACCGCGACCGTGCCCTCTTTCAAATCGCGCACATCGGCATCCAGCGCCGCGTTGCGCTGCGCGTGTTTGCTGTTTTTTTCTTTTTGTTGCGTGAGTTGTTTATTGACTTCCCACACCCGCAACCAGCTGCCCTTGCCAATCCAGAGTGGATACTGAATGGCGATGATGAGGACAATCAGGGTGTGGGGGAGGTATCTCATTTTATTGCGGGTGAGATGGTGTGAAGGTGAGGAAGTGAGGAGGGGAGAAAACCGGCGCGCATTGGCATTTTCCTCACTTCCTCACTTCCTCACCTCAACTTCCTCACCTCAAGTTGTAATACGCCGACCGCCCCGGATAACTCGCGGCATCGCCCAGCTCTTCCTCGATGCGCAACAACTGGTTGTATTTGGCCATGCGGTCCGAGCGCGAGGCCGAGCCGGTTTTGATTTGCAGGGCGTTGGTGGCGACTGCGATGTCGGCAATTATGGTGTCTTCGGTTTCGCCGGAGCGGTGTGAAATCACCGCCGTGTAGTTGGCGCGCTTGGCCATTTCGATGGCGGCGAAGGTTTCCGACAGCGTGCCGATCTGGTTGACCTTGATGAGAATGGAATTGGCGATGCCTTTTTGAATGCCCTCGCGCAAAATCTTGGTGTTGGTGACAAACAAATCATCGCCCACCAACTGGATTTTTTTGCCGAGTTTGTTGGTGAGCATCGCCCAGCCGTCCCAGTCGTTTTCGGCCATGCCGTCTTCGATCGAGACGATCGGGTATTTGTCACACCAGGTCGCCAATACATCGGTGAACTGTGCGGCAGTGAAATTCAATTTTTCGGCTTCGAAGCGATAACGGCCGTCTTTGTAAAACTCCGACGCGGCACAATCCAGACCAATCAGAATATCCTGGCCGGGGATGTAGCCCGCTTCCACAATGGCCTTTACCGCGTATTGGATGGCCGCTTCGTTGTTCGGCAGGTTCGGCGCGAAGCCGCCCTCGTCACCGACGTTGGTGTTGTGGCCTTCGGCGTGGAGGATTTTTTTCAGCGTGTGGAAAACTTCGACTCCTGCCCGCAGCGCTTCGCGGAAAGTCGGCAAGCCGGCCGGGATGATCATGAATTCTTGGATGTCGAGCGGGTTGTCGGCGTGCGCGCCGCCGTTGATGATGTTCATCATCGGCACCGGCATTTGCATCGGTGCGGCACCGCCCAGATAACGATACAGCGACAGACCGGACTCATCGGCGGCCGCCTTGGCACACGCCATCGACACGGCCAGAATGGCGTTGGCACCGAGACGCGCTTTGGTTTCGGTGCCGTCGAGCTCGATCATGGTGCGGTCAATGAATGCCTGCTCGGTGGCATCGAGCCCGATGATGGCTTCGCAGATTTCGGTGTTGACGTGTTCGCAGGCCTTGAGCACGCCCTTGCCCAAATAGCGGGTCGCATCTTTGTCGCGCAGCTCGATGGCCTCGCGCGAGCCGGTGGAGGCGCC
>JANPNJ010000265.1:0-1781 GCA_031427395.1 Burkholderiales bacterium | reverse complement strand
ATCTCGATGTGAATGCGCGCGTCATCGACCGGCAGCTTGAACATTTGTGCCGCCACCATTGGCACAGCAGGATTGATCTCAATGATGGTCTGGTGGCACTGTGGACGATGGCGGTAAAGAAATTTGGTGGCCGATGCCGCCCCCAGCCCGACCTGCAATACCGTGCGCGGCCACGCCGTGTCCGGCCGCAGCACCAGCGCCAGCATCAATTCCCGCGTGTATTCGAGCTCCAGCGACCACGGCCTGGCAATGCGCATGGCGCCCTGCACCCACTCGGAACCAAAATGCAAAAAACGCACGCCCGCTTCGTCGGATGTTTCAATGGAGTGTTTGGGCATGCGGCCATTTTCACACGCGTGCAGCCATTTGGCGCTTTGTTTTTTGCCGCCGATGAACGCCGATAAATTCAAAGGCTTTTAGCGGCGTCCATCGGCGTTAAAATTGGCTACCATGCGCCCCCTCTCCCTGCTCGAAACCCGCGTACTCGGTGTGCTGATTGAAAAACAACACACGGTGCCCGGCTCCTACCCGCTGTCCCTCAACACCCTCACCCTCGGCTGCAACCAGAAATCAGCGCGCGACCCGGTGATCGAAACCGTTGAGACCGAGGTGCAGGCGACCATCGATGAATTGAAACAGTTGGGTCTGGCAATGGAAGCACCGGGCAGCCGCGTGACACGTTACGCACACAACACCGAGCGGGTGTTGCGCCTGCCCTCCCAATCGGTGGCGCTGCTGGCCACACTGATGCTGCGCGGCACCCAGACATCAGGTGAGCTGCGCATCAACAGTGAGCGGCTGCATAAATTCAGCGACATTTCGGCAGTGGAAGGTTTTCTCGACGAGCTGGCGACACGGCCGGATGACGCGGGCGGGCCATTGGTGGTGAAGCTGGCGCGTGTGCCGGGTGAACGCGAGGCACGCTGGGCACATTTGTTGTCGGGGGCGGTGGCGTTGCCATCAGCGAGCACCACAGACACAACCATAGCGGGCAGCGAAATTGCCGTCATGAAACATGAAATCGCGGGGCTGCGTGGTGAAGTCGCGCGGCTGTCCGCCGAATTGGCGAACATCAAAGTGCAATTGGGGATTGAGTAGGTTGCGGTTTACTGAACGCCTGATTTTACCGCCGATGAAAGCCGATAAAGTACTGTGTATTTTTAGGCGTTTATAGGCGGTTAAAAAATTTGACCGCACAGACCCAATTGAAAATTTGACGCGCCACCCTATCTAGGCTATCTTTGCCACTGCGCCGATTTGACGAACAGCTTGCGGGCGCGGCACCTCGACAGGGGTGCCAACAAATGCGGCTAAAGCGGCGATCTCGGTTCCCTCGAAAACGCCCCCAAGCCCCATAGCCAAAGCTGTCGGGCTTTTTTTGTTTTCGTGAATACCTGAATCCCATTTATGCACGCCACCCCACAAACCGCACATTTCAGCCAGCCGCTTGCCCTCGCCAGCGGCGCGATGCTGCGCGAATATGATCTGGCCTTTGAGACCCACGGCACACTGAATGCGGACAAATCCAACGCGATTTTGATCTGCCACGCGCTCAATGCCTCGCACCATGTGGCCGGCACTTACCCGGACAAAGAAAACAGTGAAGGCTGGTGGGACAACATGATCGGCGCGGGCAAGCCGGTGGACACCGACAAATTTTTTGTCATTGGTGTTAACAATCTGGGCTCGTGTTTTGGCTCCAGCGGCCCGACCACGTTCAATGCGGCCACCGGCAAGCGGTGGGGGGCGGATTTCCCGCTGGTAACGGTGGAGGATTGGGT
>JANPNJ010000264.1:0-3810 GCA_031427395.1 Burkholderiales bacterium | reverse complement strand
ACCGTGCCATGCCGATGTCCATGGCGTTGTCCTATGCCGGCAGCGTCCTTACTTTGCTGCTGTTGCACATGTCCGGCGACACGACACGTGGCATTTACTGGTTTGCCTTTGCCACGGGCGTGCTGTTGTTTCGTGCGGCTTCCATCTCGCGCTATAACGTTGACGGTGCTTCCACGCATCCAGACGACTGGGCGCGGGTGTTGATGGTTGGCAATTTCCTGGCGGGCATCCAGTGGGGGTTGCTGGGCACTGTGTTGTTTGCCGCCGAGCCTGGTTATCTGGCAATGTATGCGGTCATTGCCATCACCAGCTTTGTGGGCGGGGCGGTGGTGCCGTTTTCACCGGTGCGGTTTGCCCATACCGCGCTGGCGGTTCCGGCGGCGATCCCGGCGGTCATATACATTTTTTTTATGCGCGACGACGGCAATTGGCTGGCCGGTGGCATTGCGCTGTTTCTGTTCTGCGCCATCATTTACATGGCAGAGATGCAATACAGGATTGTGCGTGCGCGCCTGATCGCGGAAATCGAGAATGAACAATTCCGTCGCCTTGCCGAAGAAAACACCGCCAGCCTGGGCAACAATCTGCAAACCATGGAGCACCGGGCAGTGGTGATCAAACGCGCGCAGCTTGAGGCGCGCCGCCGGGCCGACACCCTCTCGCGCCATATCGAGGCCACCTTGCTGCCGGTGATAGAGTGTGATCAACAGGGTCGCATCATCGAATGGAATCATGCGGCTGAACAGGTCTTTGGTTACAGCCAGGGCGAGCTTGCCGCGACACCGCTTGGCAGCCTGGTTGCGGCGGTGGGGTCTTCCACCAGTTGGGACACATTTTATGAAACGGCGCTCAAACAGAAAAAAGCCGGGGCGATGAATGTGTTTATGCGTAACCACGATGGTTCAACGGTGGCGGTGCGCCTGTATGTGACCCCCATCATTCTTGACAAAATGGGGGACAAAGCCGCGATGCGCGCGGCGATCATTGTCACTAATTTGCCCACCGACGTTGCCCGGCCGCAAACCGGGAAAATGGCGGCAAACGGCAACTGATATAACAGATTGCCCCTGTCAGTGTCGCTGCCACACCATCCAGCGCTCTTTCCCGGCAAAAACCGCAATCGAATCGGTCGGCACGCGGCTTTCCAGCAACTCAAAATTCGGGGTCAGCAACGCGCCCAACGCGGCTTCCGATATCCCGAATGGCGGCCCTCCCGGCGCGTCGCCAAAATAAAAATAGCCTGCCAAATAACGCTGGGTCACTGCCGCCATCTGCGTCGCCCAATTTTGCCTGAGGGCAGGTGGCAGGGCGCATAAAAACGCGCTTTCATAGACCCAATCCCATGGTTCAGCGGCCCAGCGCGGATCAAAAAAATCGGCCTCGATGATGTTGTCGGTCGGCAGGCCGCTGATGGCGAAGGAATTTTTGGCACGCGTGACCGCCTGTGGTGAAAAATCCAGTGCGGTGACCGGCCAGCCCAGTTCGGCAAGGTGCTTGGCCTCGTGGGCGCTGCCGCAGCCTGGGATCAAGGTCCGCAACCTGTCATGCTGGCGCACAAACGCGCAAAAATCATCCGCTGCGCGGCCGCGGTCCCAGGGCAGGAATCCAGTCTGAAAGCGTACATCCCAGAATGCCGGCGTGGTCGGGTCGTGTTTTGGGAATACCGGCACGGGGACTGGATCAGTCATGCAGGGGATTATGCCCGTTGATTCGCCGCCAAATGATGTTGATTGGTCGCATGAATTTGCCGCGCTGACCGGACTTCGGCTAAAGTCCGGTCATTCCAACTCCTGCGGCCGTTATGAAATTTTTGCCAATCATTGCCATTTCCTTTGCATGGGTTGTTGCGGCCACAGGTTGCGGGGAAATCAAACCGGCGCCAACCGCGCCATCCTTGGCGCTCAAGGAATGCCGCATGCCGCGTGTGGATTCCGCCGTGTTGTGCGCCACTCTCGACGTGTTTGAAAACCGCGAAACCCAGTCCGGCCGCCGCATCGCGCTCAACATTGTGGTGCTGCCCGCTTCCGCCCGCATCAAGGAGCCGGATCCGATCTTTCTCTTTGCCGGCGGCCCCGGCCAGGCCGCGACCGATTTGTTACCAAGCGCACAGGCGATATTGGGCACACTCAACACCCGCCGCGATATTGTTTTTATTGACCAGCGCGGCACCGGCAAATCCAATCCGCTCAATTGCAAGCTGCCGGACGAGGACACGCCGGAGATGGCCATTGCCGCCAAACGCCGCGCACTCACGCTCAAAATTTTCAGCGAATGCCGCGACACCCTGGCCAAAAAGGCCGACCTCAGCCAATACGGCACCACCACCGCGATGGCGGACTACGATGACGTGCGCGCCGCGCTGGGGGTGGACAAAATAAACCTGTGGGGCGCATCCTACGGCACCCGTTCGGCACAGGAATATCTGCGCCGTTACCCGGAGCGTGTGCGCACCATGACCCTCGACAGTGTCGCCTCGCCGTCGTTGATCCTGCCGGAGAATTTTGCGCGTGATGCCGGTGCGGCGCTGGAGGCCATGTTTGTTGCGTGCGAAAAATCCGCGCCCTGCCAAAAGGATTATCCGAACCTGCGCGCCGACTTTGCCGCCATGCTCACGCGCCTGGGAAAAAATCCGCAGACGCTGAAGGTTGCCAATCCGCTCACCGGCATCGCCAAGGCCAGCACGGTGACACGCGACAGTGTGGCCACCGCGGTGTTCACCGCGCTTTACGCGCCGCAAACGGCTGCACTGCTGCCGGAAGTGTTGAAACATGCCAACAGCGGCAATTTTGCGCCGCTGGCCGCACTTACCGGCGGCATGGCCGACATGCTGGAGGACAAAATGGCGCTCGGCATGCGCCTGTCGGTGTCGTGCAACGAAGATGTGCCGCGCATCACGTCGGCCATGCGTGATGCCAGCGACAAAATCGAGCCGTTCCGCGCAAGCTTTATCCGTGAATTTTCCGTGGCGTGTGAGGTCTGGCCGCGCGGCAAGGTCGCCGCTGATTTTTTCACGCCCGTGCAATCCGACAAACCGGTGCTGATTCTTTCCGGCGGGCTGGATCCGGTCACGCCACCGGTTTTTGGCGATGCAGTCAAAAAACATTTCACCAACAGTGTGCATTTTGTCGCGCCCCAGGTCGGCCACGGCACCTCCCACCAGGGGTGCGGCCCGAAAATAGTCAAACAATTTATCGAAAAGGCAGCGGTGGCCGGGCTGGACGGCGAATGCCTGAAACGCCTGCCGAGGCCTGCATTTTTTCAGCCGATGGTGGAAAAAGACAAACGTGGCGGCCAATAAAAACATGACAATTTCAAAAATAAATTTGAACGGGCAGGTGTGCCGCCATGATTGATGTGCGTGATTTGAAAAAGACCTTCGGCAGTGGCGACAAGGCCGTGACCGCGGTCGATGGCGTAACCTTCACCGCGCCATCCGGCGCCATCACCGGCCTCCTGGGGCCCAATGGCGCGGGCAAAACCACCACCATCCGCATGATCGGCTCGCTGGTGGAAATCGGCGGCGGGACCGTGACGGTCGATGGCATCGATGTGGCAAAAAATCCGCAGCGCGCGCGCGAAGCCTGCGGCATCCTGACCGACGCGCGCGGCCTCTACACGCGGCTCACGGCACGCGAAAACATCCGCTACTTCGCCGATCTGCACGGCATTGAAAGCAGAAAAAGTGAAGCCATGATTGCGCGTTTTGTCGAGTGGCTCGACATGAAAGACATCATCGACCGGCGCACCGAAGGTTTTTCGCAGGGCGAGCGCATGAAGGTGGCGATTGTGCGCGCACTCGTCCACGAGCCT
>JANPNJ010000263.1:0-1514 GCA_031427395.1 Burkholderiales bacterium | reverse complement strand
GGCGACATGGTGCCGGGATCAACGTTGATATACGGATCCAGCTTCATCATCGAGACTTTGATGCCGCGGGATTCAAGAATGGCGGCGAGGGAGGCGGCGGCGATGCCCTTCCCTAGTGAGGAAACCACACCACCCGTGACGAATATGTATTGTGTCATGGTCAGGCTCCCGGGAAGGGATGCGTTGGAAATTGGAATTATACCGCAGGTGGAGGCCGATACTCTTGTGCGCCTTCCATCAAGGCACGGACGGATGGGATTCCTCACAAAAAGCCGTTCGGAATGACAATTTCACCAGAGGCGTTATCGGCGCACATCGGCGTCCATCGGCGGTTTCATCAGCCCATATGTGTCGCTGCAAACCGCAAAAAATCACCCCGCCCAGCGCAAACCACAAGCCTGTGGAATACTCTCACCATGAAATTCGGAACCCGCCCCGTGCGCAGCATTGTTGCCGACCACCAGCAACGGCACATCCACATTGTTGACCAGACCATGCTGCCGTTTGCGCTGGAAATGCGCATTCTCAACACTTGGCAGGATGCCGCCGAGGCGATCCGCGCCATGCGGGTGCGTGGCGCACCGCTCATCGGCGTCACTGCCGCCTATGGCATGGCGTTGGCGATGCGTGAAGACGCCACCGACGGCGCGCTGCGTGATGCGCACGGCGGCCTGCTCGCCACCCGCCCCACCGCCGTCAATCTCGCCTGGGCACTCGGCCGCATGGTCGATTACCTCCAACCCATCGACGCGCCCGAACGCGCCGATGCCGCCTGGGACCTGGCCGCGCAGATTGAGGCCGAGGACGTGGCCACCAATCGGCGCATTGGCGAATTGGGTATGGAAATTTTGCGCGCATGGCATCAAAAACATTCCCGCGCCGTCAATATCCTCACCCACTGCAATGCCGGCCGCATGGCGTGTGTGGAATGGGGCACGGCCACTTCCCCTGTGTACCAGGCGCACCAGGCCGGTCTGCCGGTGCACGTCTGGGTGAGCGAGACCCGGCCGCGCAACCAGGGGCTGATTACCCAGTGGGAATTGGAGGACGCCGGTGTGCCGCACACCTTCGTCACCGACAATGCCGGCGGCCATCTCATGCAGCAAGGACAAGTCGATGTGGTGATGGTGGGTGCGGACCGCATCACAGCAAATGGCGATGTCGCCAACAAAATCGGCACTTACCTGAAGGCGCTGGCCGCGCACGACAACCACATCCCGTTTTATGTCGCCGCACCCATGTCCACGGTGGACATGTCGATCAAAAACGGCCTGGCCGAAATCGACATCGAGCAACGCGGCGGCGCGGAAGTGCGGCTGGTGCGCGGGCTCAACCGCGAACGTTTGATGGCTGATTTCCGGCTGCTGGATGACGATGCCGCCGTCGGCAATCCCGGTTTTGATGTCACCCCGGCACGGCTGGTGACGTCCATCATCACCGAGCGCGGTGTGTTCGCGCCCGGCAAACTTGCGGCGGGGTAGCCACATGGCATTTGTCAATCTCAACCACCAGCC
>JANPNJ010000262.1:0-7261 GCA_031427395.1 Burkholderiales bacterium | reverse complement strand
CTGTAGGCTTCAAACAAGGGCTGGCCCTTGGCCACCGCCTGGCCGGTGGCGTTGACGTGCAGGCGTTCCACATAGCCTTCAAATTTTGGCGCAATCAGCGCCACGCGCCGCTCGTCGGGCTCGATGCGGCCGGCGGCGCGCACCACGCGGGTGATGGGCGTGAGCCGCGCCGCTTCCGTGCGCACGCCGAGCTTCTGGATTTTGTCGGTGCTGATTTTCACCTGGCCGGCGGGGGTCGTTTCGTCATTCGCCGCATCGGCAAAAACCGCGGTGTAATCCATGCCCATGGGGTCTTTTTTGGGGACGGGTGAGGTATCCGGCAGGCCCATCGGGTTGCGATAGTAGAGTGGCTTGCGCTCTTGCTTGGTGGCGGTGGGGGCATCGTGGCGACCATCATTGCCGCGTTGCCCCGCCCAGTAGCCACCCGCCGCCGCAACGGCGAGCACGGTCAGACCGATGGCAACTAAAATTGTCGGTTTCATGTCTCTTCTCCCTCATTACCCAACAGGCGTTCGACAGCCGCTTGGCGTATTTGTATTTCCACTTCACTCTTGATCAGACTTTGACGGGCAATGCGAATCTGCCGCTGCGCATCGAGCAGGGTGGCGAAATCGACCTTGCCGCTTTCATAACTCGCCAGCGCCGACTTGAAGGCAAGCTCGGTCTGCGGCAGCAGGTTCGCACGGATGATCTCACCGGTGCGGCGCGCAGCATCCAGAGCCGAAATATTTTCAGCAAGCTCGGCCTGTAACTGGTTGGCGGTGGCTTCCTGCCGCGCCGCCGCCGCCGCCACCATGGCCTGGGCCTCGCGTTCGTTGGCGCGCCGTGTTGATTGCTGAAAGGGGATGCTGACTTCCAGCATCAGAGCCCAATCGCGAATCGAATTGCGCATCTGGGTGGGGGGCGACGCCGATTGAAAAATCAGGGTATCGGTTGCGCCGGATGAGGTCGCGGTTTTTCTCCGCCGCCTGGCGGCGCGCCTCATCACTCGCCAATTGTGGATTGTTGGCGCGCGCACGGGCAAGCAGTACCGCCGCATCGCGCTGCAATGCTGCAGGCGGCGGTTGCCGTTGCACGGGGGCAGCGAGCGCGGCGTCGGCCGGGCGGGCGAGGAGCATGTTCAGACGCGCCCCCGTCATGCGCTGCTCATTTTCGAGCGCGATCAATTCGTTTTGCACCATGGTCAACTCTACCTGCGCGCGGATCGCATCGGCCTGCACCGCGAGGCCGGCGGCGTAGCGCACCTGCGCCACCTTTTCCAGCCGTGTCAAGAGATCGAGGATTTCCTGGTTCAGCCGCGTGTTTTGATGAACACTCACCCACTGGGCAAAGCCAACCTTGATGCGCGCGGCGATGTCCGCCCACGCCCACGCCGCGCGGCCTTTTGCGTCCAGGATTTCGAGGTCGGCGATGTCCTTTTGCAGGGCACGCTTGCCAAACCACGGCAACTCCTGCATCAGCGTATACACCGTGCTGCCGGTGCGGCTCGGCAGCAGGGTCGGGTTTTGTTCCCCGGCCTGAGTGATCTCCATCCACTCCACCCGCAGTCTGGGGTCAGGCAGGCGGCCGGCGCCTTCCGCGCGCGCGGCGGCGGCGTCCACTTCAAACTGCATGGCGGCGTATTCGGGATTGCGTGTCCTGGCGGTGTCGAGCAGGCTCTTGACGCTGACACCAATGGGCACCGTGTGTGTCGCGCGCGGGGCGGCCTGTGCGCCGGCACCGGCAAACATCAATGCGAAACAAATCAAACATAAACGAGCAAGTAAACGAACAAGCACGGTCACCTCCGCAAAAAATTCTATCCAGGGTGCGCACAGTCGAACACATGACATGCGCAGTCACGGCTTCAAATGCGGCAGCGTCAGATGCGCAAACAGCAGTGGCGGATGGCCAGCGGCGGGGCGGTGGCGTGGTGCAGGAAGGGCGCGGGCTTGGGGGTGGCGAGGGAATCTGATGCGAGTGCCAATGTATTCAGCATTCCCGTCGAGGAAATGGTGGCGGGCGGCAGAGGCGGCGGCGGGTTGCTGACATTTTGCGAGCCGTCCTCACAGTGTTTTTGGCAAAGTGAGGGAGCGACCTCATCGACGCAGCAATCGTGCATGGCCGCGGCGGCATGAATTTTGGTTTCGGTCGGACACGCATAGGCCGCCACCGCCAACTGTGCGAACAGCAAGGCGGTGATGCAAATCAAACTCAGCAAATGGCGGGAGGGGGAAAACATTTTTGCGTGGTTGGCTTTAGGTTGTGTTTGTTGATACGGCAATGCCATGCTGGCGGATGGGATTCCTCACGAAATGCCGTTCGGAATGACAGTGATTTTTTATTTCTTCCCTCAGAAAAGCTCATTCCGACAGAGCCCGCTTTTGGGCTTTGATGCATCCCATCCGAATACAAACCGATGAAACCCCTCAATCTGAGGTTCAATGATAGGCGATGCGCAATGTCGGGGTTTGATCTTTATCAAATGGGATAGAGGCGGCAAGGTGAGGCAATATTATTTTGGCAAAATCGCCATCAGGCGCGCTGTTTGGGGCATTTATTGCCCAAACGCCACGCCACTGGCTGTGTTTCATTCCATCACGGCCGCTTGCGTGACGACCAATGGATGTGTTCAATCAGCCACACGCCGCCGCGTTGCCGCAACACATAAGTTTCGACACCGGCGTTTTTGACTGGCTTGTCTTTGAACACACCATCAGTGGTTGAATATGCGGTGACCAGCGCCATGTTTTCGTCCCCGGTCACATTTGATGACACCACCACCGAGGGCACGGCCTTGGCGAACACCACGTCTTCCTTGAAGTGGTGGCCGAGATATTCGGCGCGGGATTTTTCCGCGTGGCCTTGTTCAAAGATGGTGATGTGTTCGGCCATGCTGCGTTCGGCCAATTTGGCGTCGCCGGTTTTGATGGCTTCACGCAATTGATTGACCACGGCCATCGCCTTGTCCGCCGCCGCGCTGTTGGCGAGAGCCGGTTGCAGTGCCACCATGCCGCACAGCATGGTCAAGCCCGCGAAAAATGTGCGAGCGGTCATTTTGCACCTTCAAATTTCGCGCCTTCAATGCTGGTGACGACATAACCACTCTTGGTTTGCTCGGTGCTGAATTTCACTTTGTCGCCAACCTTGATGTTGTCGAGTATTTTGTTGTCCTTGATTTGAAAGACCATGGTCATGCCGGGCATGTCGAGGCTCTTGATGGGGCCGTGTTTGAGAGTGATTTTTTTTGCGTCCAAATCGATCTTGCGCACATCGGCGTCTACCATTTCCGGTTTTTTGTCGGTTTCGGCCGGTTTCGCGCTTTGGGTGTGTTTGCTGTGATCGGCGGAGGCGGCAGCGGTCAGCGGCGCACCAACAAAAGCAGCGGCGCAGAGGATGAGGGCGAATTTTGTTTTCATGTGGTTTCCTTGGGTGGTTGGGTGATGGGGTGGATTAAGATTTTTTGGGGGCGCTTGCAGCGGAGACGTTGATGGTGCCTTTCATGCCGGCTTCAAAATGCCCCGGAATCAGGCAGGCAAACATGAATGTGCCGGGCTTGGAAAAATTCCACACCATGTTTTCTTTTTTGGCTGCGGCCACATGCGCCATGTAGGGTTCATCGTGTTCCATGTTGGGGTGCTTTTTCATCAGCTCGGCGTGTTTGGACAGTTCGTCCTTGGTGCCGATGACCATTTCGTGCATGATTTTGCCGGCATTTTGAACGACGAATTTGATGGTCTCACCTTGTTTGACGTTGATGGTGTCGGGGCTGAAGCGCATGGTATCGGACATGTTGATGTGAATGGTGCGGGTGACTTTTTTCGCGTCGCCTTCCTGCCCCCAGGCGTGGACATCTTTGGAAATTTCCTTTTTTCCCGCCTTGGCGTGGGGTTTGTCGGTGTGGGCGAAGGCAAACTGCGGGATGAACGCAATCAGCAAAGTGAAAAGCGTGATTTTGGCGGTGTGTGTCATGTTGGTTTCTCGTGAAAGGGAATGTTGACAGGAACTAATGTCCGGCGTGGCTGTTTGGTTTACGCACGGTGACGGTCGTTTCGCGTATTGCCCTGAGTTTGCCTGTGGCCGGATCGATCTCGCCGCCGCGCGAAGTCGGCGCGGTGACAGGATTCAACGATTCACCCGTCCACTCATAGGCGACCGAATTTTTCGGGTACTTGTAGTCGCCGGGATCCTTGTAGTCGCCGCGGGCCTGGTCGGCGCGCACCTTGACGGTGGTGAACATGCCGCCCATTTCGATGGGGCCGAATTGCCCGGTGCCGGTCATCATCGGCAGGGTGTTGTCGGGCAGCGGCATTTCCATTTCGCCCATGTCGGCCATGCCGCGCTCGCCCATCACCATGTATTCGGGAATCAGCTTGGTGATTTTGCTTACCACCTCGCGGTGATCAACACCGATCATGGTGGGGACATCGTGCCCCATGGCGTTCATGGTGTGGTGCGATTTGTGGCAATGAAACGCCCAGTCGCCCGGCTCGCTCGCCACAAATTCGATGGCGCGCATCTGCCCCACGGCAATATCGGTGGTCACTTCCGGCCAGCGCGCGGCGGGTGGCACGATGCCGCCGTCGGTTTGGGTGACGACAAATTCGTGGCCGTGCAAATGAATCGGATGATTGGTCATGGTCAGATTGCCGACCCTGATGCGCACGCGGTCGCCCTGTCGGCACACCAAGGGGTCGATGCCGGGAAAGGCGCGCGAATTGAATGTCCACAAATTGAAATCGAGCATGGTGTTGACCTTGGGCACGGCACTGCCCGGCTCGATGTCATAGGCGTTCAACAAGAAACAAAAATCGCGGTCGCAGTCCTGGTAGCCGGGCAGGGCCTTCGGATGTTTCGGGTGTGTGACCCACATGCCCATCATGCCCATGGCCATTTGGGTCATTTCGTCGGCGTGCGGGTGATACATGAAGGTGCCGGGACGGCGCGCTTCAAACTCATACACATAGGTTTGGCCGGGATTGATCTGCGGCTGGTTGAGCCCGCCGACCCCGTCCATGCCATTGGGCAGGCGCTGGCCGTGCCAGTGGATGGTGGTGTGCTCGGGCAGCTTGTTGGTGACAAACAAACGCACCTTGTCGCCCTCCACGACTTCAATGGTCGGGCCGGGCGACTGGCCGTTGTAGCCCCACAGCCGCGCCTTCATGCCGGGGGCGATCTCACGCACCACCGGCTCTGCCACCAGATGAAATTCCTTCCAGCCGTTTTTCATGCGAAACGGCAGTGTCCAGCCGTTGAGTGTCACCACTGGGTTGTAGGGGCGGCCTGCGTGGGGTAGTGGGGGCACCATGGCTGCGCTGGTTTGCAGCGGTGCTTCAGGCACGGCACCCATGGCGGCCTTGCTGACGACTGCCGCGCTGGCGAGCACAGTGGCACCGGATAAAAATTGTCTGCGGTTGGTCATTGAATGTCTTTCAAAATTTGTTATGTGTTGTGTGCTTAGTGACCAGCCGCATTGTCAGCAACCGCACTCGCCCCCGCCATCACCGCGCCACCCATCGGCTTGCCAAGCAAGGTCGCCTGCAAGTGCGCATCGGCCAGCCAGAAATCGCGTTCGGCATCAATGGCCAGAATGACACTGCTGATTTGCGCGCGCGTTTCGGCCAAGAGATCAAACACGCCTACCAACATGCCGTTGTATTTCAGCAGCATTTCGTCGGCGATGGTTTTTCGCAGCGGCACAATTTCCGCGCGGTAATGTTCGGACAACTGATGCGCCGCGCGCCATGCCGCGTATTGTTCGCGCACGCCGGATTCGGCGTCGATGCTCACCTGAAACACGCGCTGCATGGCCGCCAGATATTCGGCATGGGCGCGGCCGCGCATGGCGTCGCCCCAATCAAACACGGGGATGGTCAGTTCCAGTTCATAGCCGCGCTGGGGTGGCTTGCCGGTCTCGCTGTTGTTGACGCGCGCAAAATGAAAGACATTGACGACACTGCTGGCCGCTACCAAACCACTTCTGGCGGCGATGCGCTCCAGCTCGGCACGCGCCATTTGCACATCAAGACGCATGTCAATGGCCGTCTGCGCCACCACGGCTTCTGCCTTGATTTCCGTTGGCAAATCCGGCAGGCGCTCGGGCAGGGTGAGTTTTGCCGCGAGACGGGTGTCGAGCCCCAACAGCCGCACCAGGGCCTCGCGGGTGGCCAATTGGTTTTGTTTGGCGCGCGTCAATTGGGCAAACGCATCGGCATAAAACGCCTGCTGGCGGGCGTGTTGCAGGCGGCTGAAATTGCCGGCCTTGAACATGCGTTTTGCCAATTCCGCGCTGGCTTCGGCTGCTTCCATCACCTGCGCGGCATAGACGGCAACCTGTTGTGCCGCCACCGCGCGCACCCACGCCTGCCGCACATTGGCGTGGGTTTGCACCACACTGGATGCGGCGCTAAGCCGTGCCTGGTGTTGCATGGCATCGGCTGTTTTTATGCGGCTGGGCAAATAAATCAATTCCAACAATGACACCGACAACATGCGCCCAATGTCGAGGTCGATTTCACCGTGTTCACGCCGGATCAGCCGCTCGAAGGTAAAAATCGGATTGCTTAAGCGCGCCGCTTGGGTTGCGTTTGCCGACATGGCCGCGGAATCGGCCAGCAACGCCTGCAACGCCGGGCTGAGATCCAGCGCAAGGCGCGTGGCGTCATCGGCTGAGAGCGGTTTTGCCAGCAATGTTTCGGCGCGTTCACGGGCGGCACCAACAGCATCGTTGTTGGTGTGCCATTTGGCGGCGGCACCGATATTTTTTTGGGCGTAGGCGTCAACAAAGGCGCTGTTTTGATCGATGGCGGTGGCGGCGCAGCCGCTGAGTAATACACCCAAGATGATAATCAAGAGCGTGCGCGGCGTACTCATTTTGCCGCCTCAGGTTTGGCGTTCGCCGCCGCTTCCCTGGCATAAACCCGCCAGCCGCCGATGTCACGCACCGTGTTGTTTGCCATCCGCCAGTCGGTGAGCGGTTCATTGGCGTTGAATTTTTGGTAGCCCGTCTGAATGGGTTTTTGCACAACGGGTGCGGGCTTTTCGGCAGCAGGCTTGGTGGGTGCGTGGTGCTGGTGCTGGGCGTGGGCGGGAATGCTACCCGCGCAGCACATGAGGGTGCAAAAAAATAACGAACGAGTCATGGCGATCTCCGGCAAACAATCAAAAAATCGCCGGGAGGCAAGCGCTGTGGTGGCTTGCAGAATCCCGGCAGGCTAGATGCCGGCGGGTGAAGGGGGGCGCGGCAAAAGCTCGGGTATAAAACTGGTGAATGACACCGCGT
>JANPNJ010000261.1:0-7799 GCA_031427395.1 Burkholderiales bacterium | reverse complement strand
TTCATCGGCTGGTAGGTTTTCATCGGGCTGTGGCAGGGGTCGTGGTACATGTAGCGCACCCCTGTCACGCCTTCCAGCTTGATTTGTTTTTCGAGCAAAAATTCGTGGATGTCGAGCAGGCGGCAGCCGGGGAATATTTTTTCAAATTCGTATTTCTGCAATTGGTCCATGCAGGTGCCGCATGAGACAAGCACGGTTTTGATGTCGAGGTAGTTGAGGGTGTTGGCGAGGCGGTGGAACAACACGCGGTTGTCGGTGATGATTTCCTGGCCCTTGTCGGCGTTGCCCGCTGCTGTTTGCGGATAACCGCAGCACAGATAACCCGGCGGCAACACCGTCTGCACCCCAACGTGGTACAGCATGGCCTGGGTGGCGAGCCCCACCTGGCCGAATAGGCGCTCGGAGCCGCAGCCGGGAAAATAAAACACCGCTTCGCTGTCGGCGGTGGTTTTGGCCGCGTCGCGGATCACCGGCACGGTCTTGTTGTCTTCAATATCAAGCAGCGCGCGCGCGGTTTTTTTCGGCAGCCCCCCCGGCATCGGTTTGTTGATGAAATGAATCACCTGCGCCTTGATGGCGGGCAGGCCGACAGTGGCGGGCGGGCGTTTGGTTTGGTTTTGTGGCAACAGGAATTTTTTGGCGATGCTGTGCGCCGCGCGTTGCAATTTGAAACCCCAGTCGATCATCAAGGTTTTGGTGAGCTTGATGGTGGCCGGGTCGGTGGCGTTCAAAAAAAACATCGAGGCGGCGGTACCGGGATTGAATTTTCGCCGGCCTTCCTTGCGCAACAGATTGCGCATGGCCACCGAGACATCGCCAAAATCAATATCCACCGGGCAGGGATTTTCACACTTGTGGCACACCGTGCAGTGGTCGGCCACGTCGGAAAATTCATCGAAGTGGCGGATGGAAATGCCGCGGCGGGTTTGTTCCTCGTACAAAAATGCTTCAATCAACAGCGAGGTGGCGAGAATTTTGTTGCGCGGGCTGTAGAGCAGATTGGCGCGCGGCACGTGTGTCGCGCACACCGGTTTGCATTTGCCGCAGCGCAGGCAGTCCTTGATTGAGTCAGCGATGGCGCCGATGTCGGATTGTTCGAGGATGAGGGATTCCGCGCCGAGCAGGCCGAAGGACGGCGTATAGGCGCGGGTCAAATCGCCGCCGGGCAGCAATTTGCCGGCGTTGAAGCGGCCGTGTGGATCAACCTGGGCTTTGTAATCAAAAAACGGCTGGCGTTCCGCGTCGGTGAGATATTCGAATTTGGTGATGCCGATGCCGTGTTCACCGGAAATCACACCGTTCAATTCGCGGGCAAATGACATGATGCGTGCCACCACCTGGTTGGCTTCCTGCATCATGCCGTAATCGTCGGAATTGACGGGGATGTTGGTATGCACATTGCCGTCGCCGGCGTGCATGTGCAGCGCCACAAACACGCGTGAATGCAGCACCTCCTTGTGGATGGCGTCAAAGCGTTTGAGGGCACTGACGAACAGGCGCCCGCTGAACAGTTCGGCGAGCGGCGCGCGCACTTCTTTTTTCCACGATGCCCGCAGCGAATAATTTTGCAGCGCCTGGAAAATGCTGGTGATGTTAGCGGCACTCAGGTCGGTGTTGGCGGCGGCGGCATTCATCGGCAGCCGGGACACCGGCTCATCCATGTGGTCCAGATAAAACTGCCAGCGTGCACGCACTTCCCCCAGCAACTGCCGCGCCTCGTCGGCGCGGGGGCCGATCAGTTCATCGTGGGAAATGTTTTCGTCTTCGAGGTCGAGCGGCAATTTGCCGCGGACAAATTGATCGAGCGCGTCGATCAGGCGTATTTTGTTTTTCAGCGACAGCACGATGTTGATGCGCTCGATGCCCTCGGAATAGTCCCCCAGCCGGTCGAGCGGAATCACCACGTCCTCGTTGATCTTGAAAGCATTGGTGTGTTTGGCGATGGCGGCGGTGCGGGCGCGGTCCAGCCAGAATTTTTTGCGTGTCTCCGCGCCGACTGCGATAAAGCCCTCGCCGTGGCGCGCGTTGGCAATGCGCACCACCTGGCTGGCCGCTTCCATCAATGCGTTTTCATTGTCGGCGACAAGGTCGCCGATCAACACCATTTTCGGCCGCTGGCTGCGGCGTGATTTGGTGGCGTAACCGACCGCTTTCAGATATCGCTCGTCCAAATGTTCTAGTCCCGCCAGCACGGCTTCGTGGTGCGCGTCGATGAAATCCTTGATCTCGACAATGGCAGGCACCGCCTCTTGCACCTGGCCGAAAAATTCGAGACAGACGGTGCGGATGAATTTGGGCATGCGGTGCAGGATGAAGCGGCCGGAGGTGATGATGCCGTCGCAGCCTTCTTTTTGGATGCCGGGCAGTCCCGCCAGGAATTTGTCGGTGACATCCTTGCCCAGCCCGGTTTTGCGGAATGTGCCGCCGGGGATGGTGAGGATTTTTTCGCTTTTGATTTTTTTGCCGGATTCATCAAAAGTGGTGATGCGAAAACGCGCTTCATTGGCGTCGTGGATTTTGCCGAGATTGTGGTCGAGACGTTCGACATTCATCCACAGCCCGTCGGGCGTGACCATGCGCCACGAGGCGAGATTGTCCAGTGCCGTGCCCCACAACACCGCTTTTTTGCCGCCGGCGTTCATGGCGATGTTGCCACCGATGCACGAGGCATCCGCCGAGGTCGGGTCGCAGGCCCACACTACACCCGCCAATTCGGCGGCTTCCATCGCGCGCTTGGTCACCACCCCGGCCTCGCAGCGGATGGTGGCAACGGCCTCATCGACCCCCGGCAAGGTGAGGTGCACGACCGCGCCGAGCGCATCGAGTTTTTCAGTGTTGATGACGGCGGAGGTTTTGGTCAGGGGAATCGCCCCGCCGGTGTAGCCGGTGCCGCCGCCGCGCGGAATGATGGTGAGTTTCAGCTCAATCAGCGCGCGCACAATCGGCGCGACTTCCTCCTCGCTGTCGGGGGTCACCACCACAAACGGATATTCGACGCGCCAGTCGGTGGCGTCGGTCACATGCGACACCCGCGCCAGGCCATCAAAGCCGATGTTGTCGCGGTGGGTGACTTTGGCCAGGCGGCGCGCGACTTTTTTGCGCAAATCCCAGGTGGCGCGGAATTCGGCTTCAAACGCATCAACCGCCGCATGGGCGCGGCCGAGCAGCATCTGCACCTGCGCCGATTTTGTTTCATCCGCGTCAACCTGCGGCGCATCGCTGTCGCGCCGCTTTTCGATTTCATGCAGGCGGTGGCGCATGGCTTCAATCAGCATGGCGCGGCGCTTGGGGTTGTCGAGCAGGTCATCCTGCAAATACGGATTGCGCTCGACCACCCAGATGTCTCCCAGCACCTCATACAACATGCGCGCGCTGCGGCCGGTTTTGCGCTGTTCGCGCAATTCATTGAGCACTTGCCAGGCATCCGGACCCAGCAGGCGAATGACGATTTCCCGATCCGAAAACGAGGTGTAGTTGTAGGGAATTTCGCGCAGGCGCGGCGCGGCGGATTCGATCTGTGCGGGGGCAGGCGTGGGCATGGGGCGGATCAGTTCAAAGTCGGCGGGAAGACGCGTCTGTTGATTCTACCGCAGTGCAACATTGGCGCTGTCCAAGAGGGGGGTGTGGCCTTGCGTGCTAACATTTCGCTCGTTTGTCGGAACTTTTTTTAACCGCCGATGGACGCCGATAAAAGCAAAAACACGCCGATAAGTGCGGGGTTTATTTTAGCAAACTCGTTTATTGACAAGGCGTTTGAGCATAAAATATCTGAAAAGCCTCATCAATAAACGACTTTACACTTTTATTGGCGCGTTTTTTCTTTTATCGGCGCTCATCGGCGTCCATCGGCGGTTAAAAAAAACACGCCAACAACCAAACTCTCCATCATGCCCACCCTCATCCGCATCGCCTCCCGTGAAAGCCCGCTTGCCATGGCGCAGACCCAATGGGTTGCGGCGCAACTGCGGGGGTTTCATCCCGGCATCAACATCGAGATCATCAGCATGACTACGCGCGGCGATCAAATACTCGACCAGCCGCTGGCGCAAATCGGCGGCAAGGGTTTGTTCATCAAGGAGCTGGAAGTGGCCATGAGCGAAGGGCGCGCCGACATTGCGGTGCATTCAATGAAAGACGTACCGATGGTCATGCCGGACGGGTTTGATCTGATCACGGTCGGGGCGCGCGAAGATGTGCGTGATGCGTTTGTTTCCAATCGTTTTGCATCCCTCAAAGATTTGCCGCCTGGTGCCAGGGTGGGCACATCGAGCCTGCGGCGCGAGAGCCAGCTTCGCCACTTTCATCCGCATCTGCTGATTGTGCCGTTGCGCGGCAATGTCAACACCCGCCTGAAAAAACTCGACGACGGCGCATACGACGCCATCATCCTGGCCGCCGCCGGATTAAAGCGGCTGGGCTTTGGCGCACGCATCCGCGCCATGCTCGATCCCAAGCGTTTCATCCCGGCCATCGCACAAGGGGCTCTGGGCATCGAGCACCGCGCAGGTGAACAACACATCAACGCGCTGTTGCAGCCATTCCACCGCGCCGCCACTGAGGCGGCGGTGGCGGCCGAACGCGCGTTTGGCCGTCGTCTGTCGGCAAGTTGCGATGTGCCGCTGGGCGCCTCGGCCGGCATGGTTGGCGGGCAGCTCAGCCTGGCCGGATTTGTTGCCACCCCGGATGGCGTCACGCGGCTGGCCAGCGTGATCACCGGCCGTGCCGATGCCGCCGAAGCATTGGGCACGACCCTGGCCGAGGTATTGTGCGCGAGTGGTGCCGAGCGCATTTTGCAGGCGCTGGCCGCGGCGCGCCAACCCTCCGCGCCGACATCCGCCACCAAGACCAAATGAAAAAAGGGCGTCTCTCAGGCATCACCATCGTGGTGACGCGCCCCGAGCCCGCGGCGACCAAAACCGTGCAGGCGCTCAACGCCGAAGGTGCCCAGGCCGTGGCCATGCCGTTGCTGAACATCACCCCGCTGCCTGTGCAGGATGTGGTGGCCACCCACCAGCCGCTGTTGGCGTCACTTGGGGCGCCGACCAAAGTCATTTTTGTCAGCAGCCATGCGGTGCAATTCGGCCTGCCGGTGTTAAGGCAGTTGCCGAAATTTTTTGCACAGGCCGAGCCTCTGGCCATCGGTGCGACCACTGCCGCCCAACTCACCGCGCAAGGCATGCAAAACGTGGCCGTGCCGGCCTCGGGCGAGGACAGCGAGGCGTTGTTGGCCGACCCCATGCTGCAACAAATCTACGGCCAGACCATCGTCATTGTCAAAGGTGAAAGCGAGGCGGGTGGCCGCGCGTTGCTTGCCGAAACACTGGCGGCGCGCGGGGCAAGGGTCGTCAACATGGTTTGTTACCGGCGCGCGCCGGTGGTGTTGCCGCCCGCGGCGCGCGCGGCACTCCGGCAGGCGGTCGAATCCAGCACTTATGTGCTGGCGGGCAGCGTGGAAACCCTCGATGCGCTCGAATTGAATGGCGGCGAGGCGTTGTTGTCGCGCATGCGGCATCTGCTGGTGCCGCATGTGCGTATCGCCAACGTGGCCATGGCGCGCGGGGTGCCACAGGTCAGCGTGGTGTCGCTGGAAGACAACAATCTGATCGATGCCCTGGCAAAAATGGCGGATTGATCCTCTTTGGCTTGCATCCCGCGCCACCATGCGGTTGAATACCATTATTCCAACGGCAAACGCGATGAGCAACGATTTTCAAACTGATCCACTGGTCACTCCAGCCAAGACACCTCGCAACGGTTTTTCCCTGCTGACATTGGCGGCGGTGGGTCTCGCGCTGCTGGCGTGTGTTGTGGCCATTGCCGTGTGGTGGGAAAGCCGCGGTGTGCGGGTTGATGTCACCCAATCGCTGGGAGCGAAAATCGCCGAGCTCGATGCCCGCGCCAGGGACACCGCCGCCCGCGGTGATGGCTTGTCCCGCGACAGCAAGGACATCCAAAACCGCCTCGCGCAACTCGAAGCCAAGCTCGCCGAATTCCAAAACCAGCGCATCGCCATCGAGGAAATGACCCGCGATCTGGCGCGCGCGCCGGAAGACTGGCTGTTGGCCGAGATCGAGCAGACGCTCAATATCGCCAGCCGCGAATTGACCCTGGCCGGCAATGTGCGCGCCGCCATCAGCGCCTTGCAGTCGGCCGACCAGCGCCTGGCCCGCGCCGACAAGCTGCAGGCCACGCCGCTGCGCCGGGCCATCACCCAGGACCTGGATCGCCTCAAGGCCACCCCGGCGCTGGATACCCAGGGCATGACTGTCAAACTGGAAAACCTGATGACGCAAAGCGCGACCCTGCCGCTGGCCGTGCCCGCGATCATCAATATGGCGGCGGCGAAAACCCCGGCCGACGAACGCACCCAGGTTGACGGGCAGGAGCCGTCACGGTTGCGCCAGGCATGGGCGGATTTTCTTGACGAGATGAAAGACCTGGTGCGCATCCGTGGGCTGGAGCCTGCCGAAGCGGCGCTCATCACCCCGCAGCAATCGGTGTTTGTGCGGGAAAGCCTGCGCCTCAGGTTGCTGTCAGCGCGCACCTCGCTGTTGTCGCGCGATGATGCCAATTTCAAGGAAGACATCAAGGCGGCGCGTGAGCTGCTGGTCAAATATTTTGACCCCAAGGCCAAAGTCAACCAAAACGCCGTCACCACCCTGAAACAGTTGGCGGAACATTCCCTGTCCATCAGCGCGCCGGATATTGTGCAAAGCCTCAATGCGATCCGCGCGGCACGCGAAATCCGTGGCGCGCGTGATCGCGTCGCGCGCTGAACCCTGACCCTATGATGTCAAAGCCGATACGCTGGGTGTTGTGGGTATTTGCCCTGGCGGCGGGTGCCGTGATGCTTGCGCTGGCAGGCCGTTACGGAACCGGTTATGCGGTGTTTGTGGTGCCGCCGTGGCGCATCGAACTTTCAATCATGATGTTTTGCCTCATCGCGCTGGTTGCGGCGGGGGGGATGTACGCGCTGATCCGCCTGTTGGTGCGGGTGGGCGCGCTGCCCCGGCAAATGCGCGAGAAAAAAATCGCCGCCGAACAACAGCGCGTCACCGCCGATTTGCACCAGAGCCTGAAGGCCTTGTTTGGCGGGCGCTTTGACGACGCCGAAAAATTGGCGCGCCGCGCCATGCAGGCCAAAAACATGGCCGGCTCCGGCCACCACCACCACAACGGCCACGACGACATCCGTCCCCTCGCCGCCGCGCTGGCCGCGTGGGCGGCGCACGAGGGCGGCAATCTGCCGGCTGCCCTGCCCTATCTGGAAACCATCACCGATGCGCGCAACGCCAACATGCGGGATGTCTCCAAAGCCTACATGCTGCTGGCCGAAGGGCGCGCCGCCGAGGCGTTGCCCTTGTTGCAGGCGCAGGCGGCGGCCGACGCGGGCAATATCGGCGTGCTGAAAATGAAGGTGGAGGCCGAGATTGCCGCCGCCGCCTGGCCCGATGTGCTGTTGACCCTGGCGTCACTGAAACGCACCGGCCTCATGCCGCAACACGCGGTGGACGCGATCCGCCTGAATGCCGAAATCGAATTGATCAAGACCCGCGGCGGCGGGCGCGAGGTGCTGGTTGATGAATGGCGGCGGCTCGACAGCCGCAGCCGCTACCATCCACGTCTGGTCGAGACGCTGGCGCGCCGCATGATCGCCGCCGGGCTGGACAATGACGCGGCGGCCATCATCGAGGAAACCATCGACAAGTCTGACCACGGCCAATGGGACAGCACGCTGGCGGCACTGGTGTTGACCTACGCCGGGGCAAAGTCCGAAAACACCACCGCGCAGATTGAGC
>JANPNJ010000260.1:0-2071 GCA_031427395.1 Burkholderiales bacterium | reverse complement strand
CAGGTGGTGACGTTGTATCGCGGCGGGCAATATTGGCTGTATCGCTACCAGGTGTGGCAGGAGGTGCGGCTGGTGTGGGCGCCGGAGGCGCGGGTCGGGGCGTTTGGCGGTGATGCCGACAATTTTGTGTTTCCGCGTTTTTCGCTGGATGCCGCGTTTTTGCGCGCCTATGAAAACGGCAAGCCGGTCAAGCCGAGCCATTTTTTGAAGCTGGCCAAGTACGGCGTGAAAGACGGCGAGGTGGTTTTTTCCGCAGGCAATCCCGGTTCGACCGATCGCGCCCTGACGGTGGCGGAGTTGAACTACTTGCGGTTGCAGGGTTATCCGATTCGTGTCACCAATACTGAAAGCGCACATCGCGCGATGGTCAAATTCGGCAAGATCGATGCCGAGAGCCAGCGGCGTGCCGACGACCCGCTGCGTGGCATTGAAAACGGCCTGAAGGTGGTGCGCGGCGAGACCAAGGCGCTGGCGGTGGATCGCCTGCATCAACGCAAACGTGCCGACGAGGATGAATTGCGGGAGAAGGCAAAGGCTTTGGTTGCCAGCGGCGCGTTTCGCTTTGCCAATGGCAATGATCCGTGGGGCGCGATTGAGGCCGCCACCAAGCGGCAGCACCAAAACGCCTTTGAGATGACCGGCACCAACTACCCGCAGGGCACACTGCTGGCGGCGGCCAACAATGCGGTGGCGGTGGTGATGGAAAGCCGCCTGCCGACGGGTGAGCGACTGCGCGGATTCCGCGATTCGGCGCTGCCGCAGCTTCGCCGCACACTCACCAGCCCGCGTGTCTGGTACCGCGATCTGGAAGAGGCACGGCTCACGCAAAAAATCGAGGAGGCAATGGCGTATTTGGGGCAGTCGCATCCATTTGTGGCGGGGCTGTTGCAAGGCACCACACCAAATGCAGCCGCAAAACGCATCATCGGCAACAGCAAATTTGACGATGTGGCGGTGCGTCGCGCGTTGTTGAGTGATGGCGAAAAAGCGCTGCGTGAATCCACCGATTCACTGGTGATGCTGGTGCGCGATTTGTATCCGCTTTGGCGGTTGGTGCGCGAGCGCGAGCAACGCGAAGTTGATGCCGTCAAGGAAGCCGCGCATGATGACATCGCCCGCCTCAAATTCCATTTGCACGGGCAGTCACTGGTACCGGACGCCACCGGCACGCTGCGCCTCGGCGTTGGCAAGGTAGCGGGTTTTGACCGCGACGGGGTGTTGAGTCCGTGGGTGACGACTTTCCACGGTTTGTTTGAACGTAACCTGGCGTTCGGCAACAAGCCGCCGTTTGAATTGCCGCCGCGCTGGCTGGCTGCCAAGAACAAGCTCAATCTCGACACGCCCTACAATTTTGTTTCGACCCTCGACATCATCGGCGGCAGCTCGGGCTCGCCGACGGTCAATGCGCGTGGTGAGTTGGTGGGGTGTGTTGTTTGACGGCAACCTTGACGGCTTCGGCAACCGCTTCCAGTACCAGGATCGCAATGCACGCGCGGTGGCGGTGGACATGCGTGCGGTGGTGGAGGCGTTGGACAAAGTATATGAAGCAAAGGAATTGGTGCGCGAATTGACCGCGCACTGGGCCAAACAATGAGCCTGGAAATTTTATTGTGGCTGGTGTTGCTGGGCGGCGTGGTGCTGCTGGTGACGGTGGTGGTGTTGCATGTGCGCACACTGGCACGGCAAGCCGACGGACAGGCAACACAACATCGGCAAATGCTCACTGATCTGGCTGAGAGCCTTGCGCGGCAGGGCGATCGCATCGCGCAAAGCCAGGCCGGGGAGGGCGAGCGATTGCGCACGGCGGTATCCCAGGAGTTAACCGCGACGCGTGATGCTGTGACCAGGCTGCAACTCGATTTGACACAAAAACAGGACGCGCTCAAAAGCGAAATGTTGGCGCAAACGCTGGAAAAAATTGCCGAACAAAGCCGCGCACAAACCGAGGCCATGCAAGCCACCATGCGGCTGCTGACCGCGCAGCTCAATGACCGCGTCGAGCAACTGAGCAAAACCAACGACACGCGGCTTGCGGAAATTTCCGGCAAGGTGTCCGAGCGGCTTGACGAGG
>JANPNJ010000259.1:0-6217 GCA_031427395.1 Burkholderiales bacterium | reverse complement strand
GCACAAAACGGTCTCGCGCATTTTGCCGAATCCATGCAGGCGCAATATCAGATCACCCAACGCTTCACCGCCGAATTTTCCATGCGGCCGTTTTTGCAGCAGCACCAAAAGGCCACCCTCGCGCAGTTGAAAAAATGGGCGGGTGACGAGAGCCACCATGTGCGCCGCCTGGTTTCCGAATGTACCCGACCGAGGCTGCCGTGGGCATCCCGCTTGCGCGAATTTCAGAGGGATCCGCAGCCGGTATTGGCGCTGCTCGAATTGCTCAAAGACGATCCGTCCCTGTATGTGCGCCGCTCGGTGGCGAATAACCTCAACGACATCGGCAAGGATCACCCCGCGTTGTTGGTTGAAGTCACCAAACGCTGGATGAAAAACGCCACACCCGAGCGTGAGTGGATTGTGCGCCACGCGCTGCGCGGCGCGGTCAAGCGCGGCGACCAGGGTGCGCTGGCAGTGCTGGGCTTCGGCGGCAAAACCGCGTTGGCCATTTCCAATGCGCACATCACGCCTAAACGCGCCGCCGTCGGCGGCAGTGTGGTGATTGCTTTTGCTGTCACCAACCACGGCAAACGCGAGGCGCAGGCGGTGGTGGATTTTGCGGTGTTTTTTGTCAAAGCCAACGGCCACGCCAATGCCAAAGTCTTCAAACTCAAGACCATCAAGCTGGCGGCGGGGGAGAGTGTGCACTTGGGCAAAAAAATCTCTCTTGCCAGGATGACCACACGCAAGCTGTATCCCGGCACCCATCGGGTTGATGTGATTTTCAACGGGATGGCAGAGCCGCTCGGATCGTTTCAATTGATCGCCGGGCGGCAATGAGGATGGGTTGTCGTGGAAACGGATTAGAATATTTCCATGGAGACCGACGACATCGCCAGACTCATCGCTCCGCTGCACGCGGCCAGTTGGAAAAGTGCCTATCGCGGCATTTTGTCTGACCATTATCTTGATTTTGTGGTTGAGGGCGAACGCCTCGACCACTGGGTGCGGCACGTGAAGGAGTTGGCGGCGGGTGACGGCGAGATTTATCTGGCGCGTTTGCAGGATGTGCCGGTCGGCTTTTTGTGTATTGAATCGGCCGCCATGGAAGACGCGAACGTGCATGGTGCCTACGTCAACAACCTGCACGTGCTGCCGCACATCAAGGGGCAGGGCATCGGCAAGGCGCTGCTCGAATACGGCACCAAGTGGGCAAAGGCGCGGGGACATCAGCAAATGTATTTATTTGTGTTTGAGGACAACACCGCCACGCGGCAGTTTTACCAGGCGCAGGGCTGGCATGTGGTGGAGCGGCTGATGAGTGAATTGCCGGACGGCTCGCTTGCGGCGGAACTCAGGCTCATTAAAACAATCTGATGCTGATGAAAAATTTTTTATTTGCTGTTATCGGTGTGCTGGTGATCGTGATCTGTGCCCCGCTTTTTGCGCAGCGCGAACGCCCCCTGTCAGCCATTGAGCCGCGCCAGATCACCCCGCGCGGCGCCTTGCTGGAACACGAAAAATCATTGGTGAGCTTGTTTGAAAACGCCGCGCCGTCAGTTGCTTATCTCACCACCGAGACGCGCGTGCGGCGCGGATTTTTTGGTGAGCAGATCGGCGTTGAGCAGGGTGCAGGCTCGGGATTTGTCTGGGACAACCGCGGCCATGTGGTCACCAACCATCATGTGGTGGCCAATATTGTGCCGGGGCGCGACAAGGTATTGGTGCAGCTCGACAACACCCGTGAGCCGATTGTCGCCGAGGTGGTGGGCACTTCACCCGTTTATGATCTGGCGGTGGTGCGCCTCACCCAGGTGCCGGCCAATATCAAACCACTGCCCATCGGCTCATCAAAGGAATTGCGCGTGGGGCAATCGGTGATCGCCATCGGCAATCCGTTTGGCCTTTCACGCACCATGACCACCGGCATCATCTCAGCACTCGATCGTTATCTGCCGACCGACGACTACGCCGAAATCGCCGGCGGCATCCAGACCGACGCGGCCATCAATCCGGGCAATTCCGGCGGCCCACTGCTCGACAGCGCGGGGCGATTGATTGGCGTGAACCAGCAGATACGCTCCGCCTCACGCTCCTCCGCTGGCGTCGGCTTTGCCATTCCGGTCGATACCGTCAATCGTGTCGTGCCGCAATTGATCGCGCGCGGTTTTGCTTCGTTTCCCGGCATCGGCATCCAGGCCATTGATCCCATGTTGGTGGCAAGCAACGGCATCAAGGGTGTGGTCATCGGCGCGCTGGTGCCCGGCTCACCGGCCGCCGAGGCGCGGCTCAAGCCACTCGCGCGCCGCAGTGGCGAATTGGGCGATGTGATTGTCGCGGTGAACACGCGCCCGGTGGAAACCCTCTCCACATTTGTGGCTGAACTGGATCGGGTCGGCATCGGCAACATTGCAGAATTAACCATCACGCGTGACGGCAAAACACGCAAAGAACGGCTCAAGGTGATTGACACCAACCGGCGGCAATGAGCAATTGAAAATTTCCAACAAGGCAAACATGAAAACCATCCAACCCATCGCACTGACCATCGCACTGCTTTTCGCCAGTGCCCTCACCACGTCACCCGCCAACGCCGAGCCCGCCAACGAAAAAAACATCCACAAAATGGCGGGCGAAATTTCCGCCAAACGCATCGAAGCCAATATCCGCAAGCTGGCCGGATTCGGCACACGCAACACCATGTCTGAAACCGAAAGTGACACCCGTGGCATTGGTGCGGCGCGGCGCTGGATCAAACGCGAATTGGAACAATGCAGCAAAGCCAACGGCGGGCGGCTGGAGGTGGTCTTTGACACCCACATCGCGCCGGTGTCGCCGCGCATCGCCAAACCAACTGAGTTGATCAACGTGGTCGCCACCCTGCATGGCACACAGGCCGAATCCAAAGAGCGGCTCTACATTGTTTCCGGCCACTATGATTCGATGCCCACCCTGCCAACCGACGCCACCACCGACGCGCCGGGTGCCAATGATGACGCCTCCGGCACGGCCGCGTCGATGGAGCTGGCGTGTGTGATGTCGAAATACCAATTTGACGCCACACTGATTTTCATGGCGGTGGCGGGTGAGGAGCAGGGCCTGGTCGGCGCGCGGCTGTGGGCAACACAGGCCAAGGGGCGCAACGCCAACATCGCCGCCATGATCACCAACGACATCATCGGCAATACCAAAGGTGCGGACGGCACCGTCATCAAAGACCGGGTGCGGCTGTTTGCCGAAGGCGTGCCGCCGCAAAAAGATTTGCCCGATGAGGTCATCACCGCGCTACGCACCGGCGGCGAAAATGACCTGCCCACGCGGCAACTCGCACGCCACATCAAATCCTCCACTGAGCGTTTTCTGACCGACATCAAAGTCGATGTGATTTACCGGCGCGACCGCTACCTGCGCGGCGGCGACCATTTTCCGTTTCTCGATCTGGGTTATGCCGCCGTGCGTTTGACCGAGCCAATTGAAAATTGGCAGCACCAGCACCAAAACCCGCGCGTGGAAAACGGCAAACACTATGGTGACTTGCCCGAGTATGTGGACTTTGATTACGTCGCCCGCGTGACCCGCGTCAACGCCGTGGCACTGGCTTCACTCGCACAAGCCCCCGCCAGCCCGCGTGAAGTGCAGATGGAAACCATCCAACTCGAAAACAACACCACACTGCGCTGGAAGGCCAACATCGAGCCGGACATTGCCGGCTATCGCATCGTCTGGCGCGATACCACCGCGCCGTTTTGGCAACACCGCAAAGACGTCGGCAATGTCACACGCGCGACTGTCGATGGCGTGTCGAAGGATAATTTTATTTTTGGATTGGTTGCGTATGACAAAGACGGCTTCGAAAGCCCGGCGACGTACCCAACCCCGTTTCGGTTGCGGTGAGGGTGGGTGGGGATAGTACTACCGCCCGAATAACATGAGGATCACACGCCCGGCAAAGACTGTGCGTGTGACCGTCCAAATGAAAAAAATCATCACCCATATCCCGGAACACCTGTCAATCAATCAACTTGGCCCCGGCTTGATTACCGGCGCGGCCGACGACGACCCGAGTGGCATTGCAACCTATTCGCAGGCCGGTGCGCAATTTGGCTTCAACATGTTGTGGACGGTCATCTTCACGTTTCCGCTGATGGCGGGAATACAGATGATCAGTGCGCGCATCGGTTGGGTGACCGGCCGCGGGCTGGCAGCGAATATTCGTGAACAATTTCCGGTGCAGGTGCTGTACGGCATTGTCGGTTTGCTGTTGCTCGCCAATACGATCAACATCGCCGCCGATATTGCCGCCATGGCCGAAGCATTGCGTTTATTGGTTGGCGGCCCGGCGCATGTTTATGCGGTGACGTTTGGTTTGTTGTCGCTGGTGTTGCTGATTTTTCTGCGTTATGAAACCTATGTCCGTTATCTGAAGTGGCTGACACTGGCGCTGCTCTCCTACGTGGCGGTGATTTTTACCATCGACGTACCGTGGACGGCGGTGGCGGCGCAATCACTCTGGCCGACACTCAGTTGGAACAACGCCACCATCACCATGATTGTTGCGGTGTTTGGCACCACCATCAGCCCGTACCTGTTTTTCTGGCAGGCCGCGCAGGAAATGGAGGACAAACGCGCGGGCCAAATGGGCAATGAACCAGTGGATGACCCGGCGGTGACCAAATCACATCTGCGGCGCATTCGCCGGGATACGATTATTGGCATGGGTTTTTCCAATCTCGTGGCGTTTTTTATCATCCTCTCGACCGCTGCCACGCTAAACCTTGCCGGGGTGACAAACATCCAAACATCGGCGCAGGCGGCGGAAGCATTGCGCCCGCTGGCGGGGGACTTCACATTTTTGTTGTTCAGCCTCGGCATTATCGGCACCGGCATGTTGGCGGTGCCGGTGCTGGCCGGGTCGGCGGCGTATGCGGTGGCGGAGGCCTTTGATTGGCGTACCGGGCTTGATCTGAGCCCTTATGAGGGCAGGCGCTTTTATGGGATAGTGGCCATCGCCACACTCGGTGGCGTGGTGCTTTGTTTCACGCCAATTGATCCGATGAAGGAGCTGTTCTGGAGCGCCGTCATCAATGGTGTGATCGCCGTGCCGATCATGGTGGTGATGATGCTGCTGGCGAGCCGCAAAAAGGTGATGGGGCAACACGCCATTCGTCGTCGGCTGACCATACTTGGCTGGTCGGCGACGGCGGTGATGGCGATGGCGGTCACCGCCATGTTTGTGACGATGTAGGTTATCTTGTGGCCATGCATTGGTGGGTGGACGCTGAACATTGGATGGCGCAGGACAAGTTTTAAAACTCGTTATCTGGCGGGCGTTTTCAGCCAATAATGGCTCGAAACGATTGCTGGTATTAGACTTTCAATAAAATATGCCACTCTCCTGGAACGAAATCAAAACCCGCGCGCTGTCCTTCTCCAAAAAATGGGAAGGCGAAGAATCCGAGCGTGCGGAAGCGCAAAGCTTTTGGAATGATTTTTTCAGTGTGTTCGGCATCGACCGCCGCCGTGTCGCCATCTTTGAAAAGCAGGTCAAGCTCTCGCGCGCCGGCGAAAAAATCAAGCGCGGGCGCATTGATGCGTTCTGGAAAGGCGTGCTGCTGATCGAGCACAAGAGCGCCGATCAGGATTTGGACCGCGCCTTCAAACAAGCCGCCGATTATTTCGACGGCATCACCGAGCGCGATCTGCCGCGCTACATCCTCGTTTCCGATTTCACGCGATTTCGTTTGTTTGATCTGGAGGCGGAAGTTGAAAAAGCCGCCGAGATTCATTTCAAGCTGAGTGAGCTGCATAAACACATCAAGCGTTTCGGCTTTATCGCGGGCTACAAAGCCGTTGAGATCAAGCCGCAAGACCCGGTCAACATCAAAGCCGCCGAGCAGATGGGCAAGCTGCATGATCTGCTCAAAGCATCCGGCTTTACCGGTCACCCGCTGGAGCTGTTGCTGGTGCGTGTGCTGTTTTGCCTGTTCGCGGACGACACCGGCATCTTCCAGCCAACACAAGCCTTCCGCGCCTGGGTGGAGGAGCGCACACGCGAAGACGGCTCTGATCTCGGCTCGCAACTCGCGCAATTATTTCAAACCCTCAATACGCCGGAAGACCAACGCGCCAAAACGCTTGATGAGCAGCTTCGCGCCTTCCCGTATGTGAATGGCAAGCTGTTTGAAGAAACGCTGCCCATGGCGTCCTTCGACAGCAAGATGCGCGAAACGCTGCT
>JANPNJ010000258.1:0-10052 GCA_031427395.1 Burkholderiales bacterium | reverse complement strand
AGCAGCCCCTGCGTCGGATGCGCGTGGCGGCCATCACCGGCGTTGATGACCGCGATGTTCGGCCGCACCCGGTTGACATGTTGCGCGATCAGATGGGCGGCACCCGATTGCGCGTGGCGCACCACAAACATGTCGGCATCCATCGCTGCCAGGTTGTCGATGGTGTCGATGAGCGACTCGCCCTTGGTGGTGGAGGACGCGCCGATGTTCAGGTTGATCACATCGGCGGAAAGACGTTTGGCGGCGATTTCAAAGGTGGTGCGGGTGCGGGTGGAATTCTCAAAAAACAAATTGAACACCGACCTGCCGCGCAACAGTGGCACTTTTTTCACATCACGGTCGCCAACCGAGACAAATTGATCGGCGGTGTCGAGGATGTTTTCAATGATTGCCCGTGGCAATCCCTCGGTGGTGAGCAGATGCCGCAGCTTTTTGTCGGGTGTCAATTGCGGATTGGTGGTGAGCATCAGTCCCGGCCCCTATGCGGTTTGGACGGCAAAACGAAGCACGTTGTTGTCATTGGTCAGTGACAGGCGTTGTTGGTCATCGAGCGGCAGGGACATGGCGACATAGTCGGCGTGGATCGGCAGCACGCGGCCACCGCGGTCAATCAACACCGCCAGCCGGACACTCGCGGGGCGGCCGAAATCAAACAGTTCATTGAGCGCCGCGCGGATGGTGCGACCGGATTGCAGCACGTCATCGACCAGCAGAACATGGCTGCCCTCGATTGCAAAATCAATGTGGGTGGATTTTTTCTGTGGATGCAGGCCGCGGCGGCCGAAATCATCGCGGTGCAGGGTGACGGCAAGTGTGCCGCATGCTGTGATGCCAAGCCGTGCCGCCAGGCGCGCGGCCACCCACGCGCCGCCGGTGTGGATGCCGACCAAAACGGTGCCGGCGGGCGGCACACCAATTTTTTCGGCGAGGGTGTCGATGAGTTTTTCCGCGTCAAGCTGCATGGCTGACCTGCCTTTGCCCATCGAGCCACGATTGCAGGATCACCTGTGCGGCCACCGCGTCGATTTTTTCTTTTTGGTCGCGCCCCTTGATGCCCTGTTCGCTGAGATGCCGCGCCGCGTCCATTGATGTCAGGGTCTCATCGACATAGGCCACCGGCAGCTTGAAATTTTCCTGCAGGCGGTTGCCGAATTTTTTTGCCAGGTGTGCGATGGGGTGCGGCGCACCGTCACGGGGGGCGGGCGCGCCCACCACCAATTGCGCCGGCTGCCATTCACGCACCAGCACACCCACCGCCGCCAGCCGGTCCACATTGGATTCGGCATGAATGGTCGTCAACGCGCTCGCCACGCCAATGGCCGGATTGCCCACGGCGACACCAATGCGTTTTTCACCAAAATCAAACGCCATGACGGTCGCATGGTGTGCTGGTGCCTGCGCCATGTCAGGCGTGCCCCACACTGCCGGAAAGCATTTCCGGGCGCACGCCGAGTTTGGACATCGCCGCCGCCAGCTTTTCCTCGTCCGGCAAATTAAAAATCAGGTTGGCATCGGCCTCTACCGTCAGCCAGCCGTTGAGTTTGATTTCTTCCTCAAGTTGCCCCGCGCCCCAGCCCGCGTAGCCGAGTGTGACCAGCAACTTCGACGGACCTGTCCCGGCGGCAATGGCTTCCAGAATATCCTTGGATGTGGTCAGGCCGATGTCGCCATCGATTTTCAGGGTGGAATTCCAGTCGCCGAGCGGTTGGTGCAGCACAAAGCCGCACTCGATTTTGACCGGGCCGCCAAAATGCACCGGCTCCAGGCGCAGCGTGTCGTCATCCAGGGCGATGTTGACCTGCTCAAACAAATGGCCGACGGTGATGTCGATGGGTTTGTTGATCACCAACCCAATCGCGCCGCGCTCGGAATGCTCACAGATGTAGGTGAGTGTGCGGGAAAAGTGCGGATCAACCATGGCGGGCATGGCGATCAGAAAATGATTGGTGAAATTGCTGGTCTGCATCAGATTGGCATTTTACGTCAATGTCGGTTGGCACGCTATCATTTGGGCATGAAATCCATTCTGTTCTGGTTCCGCCGCGATTTGCGTTTGCATGACAATGCCGGCCTGTGTCAGGCGCTGAAATCGGCGGACAAAGTCCATTGTGTGTTTGTGTTTGACCGCGATATTCTTGACGCCCTGCCATCGAAGTCCGACCGGCGGGTGGAATTCATCTGGGAGTCGGTCGCGGAATTAAAAACGGCACTGCAACAATGTGGTGCCGATTTGATCGTGCAACACGCGCATGCCGACCAAGCCATCCCCGCGCTCGCCAGGCGGTTGAATGTCGATGCCGTATTTGCCAACGGCGACTACGAACCCGCCGCCATTGACCGTGACCGGCGCGTGGCTGCCGTGCTGCAGGCACAGGACATGGGCTTCCAAACCTTCAAAGACACGGTGATTTTTGAAAAGGATGAGGTGCTGACGCAAGCCGGCAAACCATTTGGCGTGTTCACCGCCTACAAAAATGCCTGGCTGAAAAAACTCAGCGCGTTTGATTTGCAGCCCCATGCGTTTGAGCCACGCACATCCCGCCTCGCGGGAGCTGCGGCGGGAAGTACCATGCCCACCCTTGAGTCAATGGGTTTTGCGCGCACCAATATTTTGTCGCTGCTGCCCTGCGGTGCATCGGGGGCAGAAAAATTGCGCGATGAATTTACTGCGCGCATGGCGGACTACCAACTCACGCGTGACTTTCCCGCCGTCAAGGGCGTGTCGTATTTGAGTGTGCATAATCGATTCGGCACCATTTCCATTCGTGAGCTGGCCACCATCGCCCATGCCGAATCGCTGCGGCCCGGCGGCAGCGGTGCCCAAGCGTGGCTGTCGGAACTCATCTGGCGGGATTTTTATTTCCAGATTTTGTTTCACCATCCGCGTGTGGTGACCCATACCTTCAAGGCGGAATACGATGCCCTGCCATGGGAAAACAATCCGGCATGGTTCCGTGCCTGGTGCGCAGCGCGCACCGGCTACCCGATCATCGATGCCGCCATGCGGCAACTCAACCAGACCGGCTACATGCACAACCGCCTGCGCATGATCGTCGCCAGCTTTCTCACCAAGGATTTGCTGGTTGACTGGCGTTGGGGCGAAAAATATTTCACCGACAACCTCAACGATTTTGACCTGAGCGCCAACAACGGCGGCTGGCAATGGGCGGCCTCCACCGGCTGTGACGCGCAGCCGTATTTCCGCATATTCAATCCTGTCACCCAGAGTGAACGCTTTGATCCGCAGGGAAAATTCATCCGCAAATATCTGCCGGAACTAAACAACGTGCCTGACAAATTCATTCACGCGCCGTGGACCATGCCGCCGCTGGAATCACAGGCGATTGGGTTTGTTGTCGGTCATGATTACCCGGCACCGATTGTTGATCACGCGGTGCAGCGCATCAAGGTGTTGGCGATGTTCAAGGCGGTTCGCGGATAAATGCGGCGGGCGGAGAAAAATTACAAACTCAAGCAGGGACGGGTGTTATCAGGGAATAAGGCCTCAAAAGCGCCGCCTTGATTAGACTTTGATTTTTATATTCGCGCCCGCCTCGTACCAAGGCTTGGTGGCGTTGACGACCTTGACCACCGCCAACATGATCGGCACTTCAATCAGCACGCCGACCACGGTGGCGAGTGCCGCGCCTGACTCGAAGCCGAACAAACTGATGGCGGCGGCAACCGCGAGCTCAAAAAAGTTGGACGCGCCAATCAACGCCGAGGGGCAGGCAACCGCGTGCTTTTCGCCGAGCCGCCGGTTCAGCCAGTAGGCGAGGGACGAATTAAAAATCACCTGGATGAGGATCGGCACGGCAAGCAAAACAATCACCAATGGCTGGCGCAGAATCGCCTCGCCCTGAAATGCAAACAGCAGCACCAGCGTGACCAGCAGTGCGCCAATCGACCACGGCTGGATATGGTGCATCGCCCGCTCAAAGCTGTCCTGGCCGCGCGCGAGCAACAGGCGCCGCAACACCTGCGCGATACCCACCGGGATCACAATGTAGAGCACCACCGATGTCAACAGCGTCGCCCACGGCACCACAATGCTGGAAATGCCCAGCAACAACGCCACCACCGGGGCAAATGCAAACACCATGATGAAATCATTCAGTGCCACTTGCGAGAGCGTGAAATAGGGGTCACCATTGGTCAGGCGGCTCCAGACAAACACCATTGCCGTACACGGCGCGGCCGCCAGCAGAATCAGGCCGGCAATATAGCTGTCGATTTGCTCGGCGGGCAGCAGCGGCGCAAACAAATGGCGGATAAACAACCAGCCCAGAAAGGCCATGGTAAAGGGCTTGACCATCCAGTTCACCACCAGCGTCACACCGATGCCGCGCACATGCTGCCGCACCTGCCCAAGCGCGCCAAAGTCAATGCGGATCAGCATCGGAATAATCATCACCCAGATCAGCAGGCCGACCGGCAAATTCACCCTGGCGATTTCCATGGCACCGATCAGTTTGAAAACGCCGGGCATCATTTGGCCGAGCGCAATGCCAACAACAATACAAAGCGCCACCCATGCGGTCAGGTAGCGTTCAAAAAAATTCATGGTTGCCGGCGCGGTGGCATCAGTCGCGCCGGCGGCTTGATCGGCGGATGTCATTGGGCATGCATTTGTTTGAGCGCGTTGGTGAGCGCCAGATGTTCGAGCTTGTCCAGCGGCAGTTCGACCAAAAAATCGATGCGGTGTTTGACGGCGATAAACACTTTCTCAAACGCGGCGCGTTTTTCGGCGTCTGTCCCCGGTGTGGCGGATGGATCCGGAAAGCCCCAGTGCGCGGTGGCCGGATGGCCCGGCCAGACCGGGCACATCTCGCCAGCCGCATCGTCACAGACGGTGATGATGATGTCCATGTGCGGCGCGCCGGGTTTGGCAAAATCATCCCACGGTTTGCTGCTGAAGCCGGTACGCGCAAAGCCCAGTGTTTCAGCCAATTCCAGCGCAAACGGATTGGGTGCCGCTGCGGGATGGCTGCCCGCGCTGAAGGCGCGGAATTTGCCACGCCCGAATTTATTCAGGATCGCCTCGGCCATGATCGAGCGCGCCGAGTTGTGGGTACACAGAAACAAAACATTCAGCACGCGATCAGCCACAGCACTCTGCCTTGGCTGTATTTTCAGGCATGGCCGACCGCGCGGCATTGCCGCCAAAAGTCGGTATCGACTCCAGCGTGTGAAAACTTTCCCAAACAATGCCGGACGGATCAGTCACCCAGTATTTGTCCGACCTGGCATAACAACAACTGCCGCCCTTTTCCGCTGTCACCGTGCTGTCGGCATCGAGCAGGCGCGCGTGCAGCCCGGCCAGCTCCGCGCCATCCCCGGCCTGCATACCCAGATGGTTCATGCCCGCCGCGTTGCCGCGTGATGAAATGGCAAAGTTGAGGCGCGGATCATCGAGCATCCATTTGGCGTAATCGTCTTTTTGCACACTCGGCGATGCGCCAAACATGGCCGAATAAAAGCGTGTTGATTGTGCGAGATCGGCGACGGCAACATGCACATGGAAGCGTTTCATGCGGTTCTCCCTTTGCGTTTCGGGCTGGAAATGGATGACGGTTTGCAGCGGCTGACGCTGGCACAGGACGCCCCGGCGCAGCAATTCTCGGTGAGGTAGTCGACCAGGGTGCCCATGGCGGCGAAGTTGGCCGAATGGATGATCGAGCGCCCGTTCGGCGCGGCGATGGTCAGCCCGGCATGGTGCAGCTCTTTCAGGTGAAACGAGAGCGTGGCGTTGGCGAGGCCAAGCACATCGGCAATCGCGCCGACCGGCAGCCCGCCGGGGCCGGCTTCCACCAGCAGCCGGTAGATGGCGAGACGTGTTTCCTGCGCGAGCGCGCCAAGGGCGCGGATGATGTTTTTAGTTTCCATATTTCCAGTATTATCGAAATAAATGATGTTGTCAAGCGCCACAAACATGCCGCCAGGAAAATGTGCGGAGTGTTCCGCGCGGCAGGGCAACACATGCCGCCCGCAGCCCGTCGCCGCCAAAAACATCCACACCCGCCGAAGGCGCGTATTTGCGGGTACTCTGTCGCACCCCACCAAGGAAAATCCATGAAAAAAGTTGTCCCCGCCTTTTGTATTGCCGTTGCCGGTGCGTTGTTTGCCCTGAATGTGTCCGCGCAAAGCCTGCCGCCGCTCGAATTCGGCGTGGGGCTTTTCCAGCCTGACAAGGAAAAAAACGACGCCACCTACAAACCACTGGCGGAATTTCTGTCGAAAAAAATGGGGCGTGCGGTGCGGCTGCGCACCGTGGACACCTGGGAAGGGCTCGCCAAATCACTTGCCTCGGGCGAAACCGACATGGCGTTGATGGGGCCATGGGGCTACGTACTGGCGAACCACCATGCCGGCGCGGAAGTGGTCTCGACGATTCTGTACCAGGGGAAACCGGAGTATTACGCCATCATGGTCACCCACCCCAAAAGCGGCATCAACAGCATCGATGATTTGAAGGGCAAAACCTTCGCCTTTGGTGACAAGGGTTCCACCTCCGGATTTTTGATTCCGTCACATGAATTTTTCAAGCGCGGTCTGGTGCCCGAGAAATTTTTCTCGAAAGTGATCCACACCAGACACCAGGCCATCGAGACACAGGTCACGCGCGGCGAGCTCGATGCCGGTGCCGATTTCAACCGCAACCGCGACACCATGATTGAGCAGGGGCTCATCAAAGCCGCCGACAGCAAAATATTCTGGACTTCCGCGCCGCTGCCAAACGATGCCTTCGCCGTGTCCTCCGCGCTGGCCAAAGACAAGGCCTTCACCGCCAAACTTGCCGCCGCGCTGGAGGAAATTGCCGTTGCACTGAAAAACCAGCCCGCGTTGCTGCCCGCCAACTACAGCGGATTTGTTGCCAAAAACAATGCCTACTACGCGCCGATCAAAGATGCCGCGCTGGCAATGGGATGGTTGCAGCCGAAAGCGAAATAGCGATTGGGCCGCAGATGAACGCACAAGTCGTCATACCGGCGAAAGCCGGTATCCAGCGGTGTATAAAGCGACAATTTTGTATGCCACCCGTGATATGACAAACCCCCGCCTGGTCTTTTCGCAGCGCTGGCTGACACACCTGATGTTGGTTTACGCGCTCATCATTGCCGCCTGTGTCGCCAGCCTGGTGCTGGCGGGGGATTTTTCGTTCGGCCGCAAGCCCTGGGAAAATCTGAAAGCCACACTCGTCGAATTGTCGGTGCCATCCATCGTCAATGTCTGGTTCGGCAACGAGGCGCTGGAATTCCGCAATGACAGCGGCAAGGTGCTGCGCGTGGAAAACCAGCGCGACACGGAAGCAAAATACCTCGGCGGGGTTGTCGCCGCCATTTGGGTCACGTTCAAAATCGCCACGCTCGGCACGCTGCTGGCGGCCTTGCTGGGTGCGCCGCTCGGGGTGCTGGCGGCAAAAAACATGCACGCGCCGTGGCCGGTGGCATGGCTGGCGCGGCGCACGCTGGATGTCTGCCGCTCGATTCACACGCTGGTGTTTGGACTGCTGTTGGTGGGCATCATCGGGCTGGGGCCGATGGCGGGCATTCTTGCCATCGCACTGCATTCGATGGGCACACTCGGCAAGTTGTTTGCCGAGGCCATTGAGGCGCTCGACATGCGTGGGGTGGAGGCGGTGCGGGCAACCGGTGCCTCGCCGCTGCAGGTGTTGTTGTTTGCGGTGTGGCCGGCGCTGTTGCCGGGCTTCACCTCAAACCATCTGTACCTGTGGGAATACAACATCCGCGATTCCACCGTGCTGGGGCTGATCGGCGCGGGTGGCCTGGGGCTGTTGGTGAGCGAGGCGGTGTCCCTGTTTCAGTGGGGGCGGCTGGCCACGCTTTTGATCGCCATTGTGTTGATGGTGATGGCGTTTGACGCGTTGTCGCGGCGCATCCGGCAGCGGTTGATTTAATTCCTGTTGGCAGTGAGGGGTGCATTGATGGGATTGCATTTACCGCCGATGGACGCCGATAGTCGCCGATAAGGTCAAGGTCAAGTGAAATGTTGCATTGCTTTTATCGGCGTCCATCGGCGGTTAAATTCTCTGTTTTCCATCCGTGTTCCGCTACTTCGATTCCAGCACATCGCCCTTGACAAACATCCACGTGCGCGTGATGTGGATGACATCGGTGTCGCGCTTGATGTCATTCGGAAACCGCTCATAGGGCGCGGCCAGGGTGATGATGCGCCTGGCAGCCTGGTCGAGGACTTTTTTGCCGGATGAGCGGTTGATTTCGATGGACTCAACCTCGCCGTTGGCTTTGATGGCAACCGTAAGCAGCAGTTGGCCGTGGATTCCCTTCAGCTTGGCTTCTTCGGGGTAATTGAGGTTGCCTACCCGCTCGATTTTGAGCCGCCAGTTGTCCACATAATTGGCAAAGCGATATTCCGCCGTGCGCGCGCCGATGAAGGTGCGTTTCGGCCGCAACTGATAGGCGTCGTATTCCTTGCTGAGCTGTGCCTCAAGCTTGGTGATTTCAATGGAATTTTGCATGACAGTCGAAACGGCGGTTGGCCTGGGGCTGCCGGACGGCGGCACAAGTTCGCCTTGCGCCACTTTTGCCGCGGCGCGCGCCTGTGTCATCAGCGTTTTCATCTCGGCTTCGAGCTGGCGCACCCGCTCCTGCGCCACCTGCAGATCATTTTTCGCGGCACTTTGGTTGACGGCCGGCAGCGGTGTTTTGGCGCGGCGGTTTTCATCGGTGTTGCCACCGCCGTCGAGATTGGCCTGAGCCAGCGCCAGTGCGTTCTGCGGGCGGTTGGCCGACTTGGAATTGACCAGCACCACCTCCATCACGTTGTGCGGCGGCGCGAATTTTTTTTCGTCAAACACGGTAAAGCCCACACCCAGGGTCACAAACAAATGCATGCCGAGGGAGGCGACACTCGCGGTTTGCATCGGAATGGAAACAGCAAACGCCCGTTGGATCGAGATGGCAATCGGCGGCGGGGGGAGTGCGGCCACCGCGTCGAGTTTGGCGTCGATGCGGGTGTTGAGTTGAAGGGCGACCTGCCGGGGTCGCTCAAAAAACTTGAGCACGGCAGGCGCTAGCAGGTGGGCAGCGTCATGGGGATATTTTATGCGGCTTTGGGGGTTTCCGGAACGGCATTCTCGATTTCGTTTGCCAATGCCTCCACCGCCGATGGCGGTATGGAAAACTCGCCGCCGATCTGCCAATAATCAATCGCGGCAATGTCAACGGTGACCGCAGTCTTGCCCGGCAACCCCGACGGCTTGCCGAGTTTCACAATCAACGGCAAATCCGTGCCGCGCACCAATTCATCGCGGATGATGGTGGCCGGGAAAGCCGTGCGGCCTTGCTGCTGCAAAAACCGCAGGCACCAGAAGCGTTCCATGTTGCGCTGGAATTCGGCGTAGGCATCGTAGGTCAGATCAAAGGTGCGGGCGAGTTCATTCAGCGGCAGCGAACGTTTGGCATACTGTGGCGGTGTATTCCGGATCAGGGCGATAAGCTGCCGCTGATTGACCAAATCCACATAACGGCGCAGTGGCGAGGACGCCCAGGTGTAATACGCCACGCCCAAGCCCTCGTGCGGCAGCGCCTCGGTGGTCATGCGGGTTTTCATGTTTTGCTGCGCGCGGTATATCGCCGCGATCTGGTTTTCGGCGAGCATCCTGCCCCAGGTGCTGTTGGCAAAAATCATGAATTCGGCGACCACCGTGTCAATCGGGCTGCCGCGCACACGTGCGCTGATGTCGATGTGCGCGCCGTCGTCGCTGACATCAAAATTGTAGTCAACATAATCGGCGCTGTCTTTGGCGCCGCGTTTTTCCTTCAGCGCCATTGCGATGTGGTGCAGGCCAAGCAGTGCCTCGCCGTGCGGCGCATCGGTTTGACCAGTGGCCACCAGATCATCGGTGAACCAGGTTTCCAGTTCATGCAGTCGCAGGTTGTCGCCGATGCGGACTTTTTCACAGAGGCTGCGGGTGGCGACAAGTGCGCCGCTTTGCCGCTCAAACACGGCGTACAGCGACACGCAGGTGCAGTCGTGTCCCGCCGCCAGCGTGGCCGCGGTTATGACCG
>JANPNJ010000257.1:0-2662 GCA_031427395.1 Burkholderiales bacterium | reverse complement strand
TGGAACGGGATTATCCGAATACGTTCAAGCGTTTCACCGCTCTGGGGCCGCTGCTCAACAAGCTCGGCAACGGCGGCAAGGGCATTGGCTGGAACACCCAGGACGAGGTGCGGCAACTGGGGGAACTCAATGGCACGGTGCGCGCCGAAGGTGTGACACAGGGCATGCCGAAAATTGACAGCGACATCGACGCCTGTGAAGTGATCCTGCAATTGGCGCCTGAGACCAATGGCCATGTGGCGGTCAAGGCGTGGCAGGCATTGGGCAAACAGACCGGGCTGGATCATGTCCACCTGGCACTGCATCGTGAGGATGAAAAAATCCGTTTCCGCGATGTGCAGGCGCAGCCGCGCAAGATCATCAGCTCGCCGACCTGGAGCGGCATTGAATCGGAAACCGTTTCCTACAATGCCGGCTACACCAATGTGCATGAGCTGATTCCGTGGCGCACCCTCACGGGTCGCCAGCAGTTTTACCAGGATCACCCGTGGATGATCGCCTTTGGCGAAGGACTGGTGAGTTACCGGCCGCCGGTGGATCTGAAAACCACGGCGGACATCCACGGCATCAAGCCCAACGGCAACACCGAGATACTGTTGAATTTCATCACGCCGCACCAGAAGTGGGGCATTCACTCCACCTACAGCGACAACTTGATGATGCTGACACTCAGCCGCGGCGGCCCGTGTGTCTGGTTGAGCGAGGATGATGCCACCCGCGCCGGCATCGTTGACAACGACTGGGTGGAGTTGTTCAACATCAATGGCGCGATTGCCGCGCGCGCGGTGGTCAGCCAGCGTGTCAACCCCGGCATGGTGATGATGTACCACGCACAGGAAAAAATGATCAACACGCCGGGCTCGGAAATAACCGGCGCACGCGGCGGCATCCACAATTCGGTGACACGCATTGTGTTGAAACCGACCCACATGATTGGTGGTTATGCCCAGCTTAGTTACGGATTCAACTATTACGGCACCATCGGCACCAACCGCGATGAATTCGTGGTGGTGCGAAAAATGGCCAAAATCGATTGGCTCGATACACCTGTCGGTGATGAACGCGCGGCAGCGGTACAGGCGCAAGGGGAGGTCGCATGAAAATACGCGCGCAAATCGGCATGGTGCTCAATCTGGACAAATGCATCGGCTGTCACACCTGTTCGGTCACCTGCAAAAACGTCTGGACCAGCCGCCCCGGCATGGAATACGCCTGGTTCAACAACGTCGAGACCAAACCCGGCATTGGTTACCCGAAGGAGTGGGAAAACCAGGACAAATGGAACGGCGGCTGGGTGCGCCGGGCCAATGGCGCGATTGAGCCGCGGCAGGGCGCCAAATGGAAATTGTTGATGCGCATTTTTGCCAACCCGAACATGCCGGAGATTGACGACTACTACGAGCCGTTCACGTTTGATTACGACCACCTGCAATCCGCACCCGAGATGAAGGCGATGCCGACGGCGCGCGCACGCAGCCTGATTTCCGGCAAACGCATGGAAAAAATTGAGTGGGGGCCGAACTGGGAGGAGATACTTGGCGGCGAATTTTCCAAGCGCGGCAAAGACAAGAACTTTGATGACATCCAGAAAGAGATGTACGGCGAATTTGAAAACACCTTCATGATGTATTTGCCGCGTTTGTGCGAGCACTGCCTGAATCCGGCGTGTGTGGCAAGTTGTCCTTCCGGCTCGATTTACAAGCGCGAGGAAGACGGCATTGTGCTCATCGACCAGGACAAGTGCCGCGGCTGGCGCATGTGTGTCAGCGGCTGCCCATACAAAAAAATCTACTACAACTGGAAAAGCGGCAAGGCGGAAAAATGCACGTTCTGTTTTCCGCGCATCGAAGCCGGCGAGCCAACGGTGTGCAGCGAAACCTGTGTTGGCCGCATTCGCTATCTGGGGGTGTTGTTGTACGACGCCGACCGTATCGAGGCCGCCGCCAGTGTCCAGCATGATCGTGATTTATACCAGGCACAACTGGATATTTTTCTCGATCCCAACGATCCGGAGGTCATTGCCCAGGCAAGATTGGACGGCATTGCGGATTCATGGATGGATGCGGCACGCAACAGTCCGGTGTACAAAATGGCGGTGGAGTGGAAAGTCGCCCTGCCGCTGCATCCCGAATACCGCACGCTGCCGATGGTGTGGTATGTGCCACCACTGTCGCCGATCACCGCCGCCGCCAACGCCGGGCATGTCGGCATCAATGGCGAAATACCGGATGTGAAGTCGTTGCGCATCCCGGTGAAATACCTGGCCAACCTGCTCACGGCAGGTGACACCGCGCCAGTGGAGCGGGCGCTGGAACGGATGCTCGCGATGCGTGCTTTCCAGCGCGAAAAACATGTTGACGGACGCATCAACACGGCGGTTCTCGATCAGGTGAAGATGAGTGTGAATGAGGTCGAGGAGATGTACCGCGTGATGGCGATTGCCAACTACGAGGATCGGTTTGTGATTCCGAGCACACACCGCGAATACGCCGAGAACACCTTCAACGTGCGCGGCGGCTGTGGCTTCAGCTTTGGCAACGGCTGCTCGGACGGCAGCAGCGAGACCAGTTTGTTCGGCAGCGGGAAACGTCGCACCATTCCCATCAAGGCAAAGGTATAGATCATGAAAATTTTCTCGCCCGACCCGGCATCAGCGGAAATA
>JANPNJ010000256.1:0-3541 GCA_031427395.1 Burkholderiales bacterium | reverse complement strand
GTGCCCAATTATTCCGGCGGGCTCTCGGAAGTGGTGCGCAACCCAAGATTTTCCACGGCGGTCGGATTGTTGCTGACCGGGCTTGAGCAGCGCCGGCGCGACGAACACACGCGCCTCAATGCCGGCAATTTCAAAAGTGTGTTTGAACGCATGGCGAGTTGGTTTCGGGGGAATTTTTAATGCGGTGAATTTTATTCACTTGTTTGTAATTGACGATTTTTTTAGCAGTTCCATCAGCAGAGGAGAGTAATACCATGATAGAAATTCTGGATAACGCACAACCGGAAGCGGTCATCAAGGTGATTGGTGTGGGAGGCTGCGGCGGCAACGCGGTTGACCACATGATCACCCACGGTGTCGCCGGGGTTGAATTCATTTGCGCCAACACCGACGCGCAGGCGTTGAAACGCAACCAATCCAAAACCGTGTTGCAGTTGGGCGGCACGATCACACGCGGCCTCGGTGCCGGTGCCAACCCGGAAGTCGGGCGGGCGGCGGCCATCGAGGATCGTGAACGCATCGCCGAGATGATCCAGGGCGCGGACATGTTGTTCATCACCGCCGGCATGGGTGGTGGCACCGGCACCGGTGCGGCGCCGATTTTCGCCGAGGTGGCGCGCGAAATGGGCGTGCTGACGGTGGCGGTGGTCACCAAGCCATTCGCCTTCGAGGGCAAACGCATGAAGGCCGCGCAACTGGGCATCGAAGCGTTGAAACTCAATGTCGATTCACTCATCATCATTCCAAATGACCGGTTGATGGAAGTGCTCGGCGAGGATGCCACTTTCGAGGACGGCTTCAAGGCCGCCAACGATGTGCTGCACGGCGCGGTCGCGGGCATTGCCGAAATCATCAATTGCCCAGGCCTCGTCAATGTGGACTTCGCCGACGTGCGCACGGTGATGAGTGAAAACGGCGTGGCCATGATGGGCTCGGCCACCGCCACCGGCACGGATCGCGCGCAGGTGGCGGCCGAACGCGCGGCAGCCTCACCGCTGCTGGAAGATGTGAACTTGACCGGTGCGCGCGGCGTGTTGGTCAACATCACCGCATCCAAATCCTTGAAGTTGAAGGAAGTGCATGAAGTGATGAACACCATCCGCAGCTTCACCGCGGAAGATGCCACCGTCATTTTTGGCCAGGTGTTTGATGAGTCGCTCGGTGAGGCGCTGCGCGTCACGATTGTGGCCACCGGCCTGGGCGGACGCATCGCCAAGCCGCAGCCGCAGATGGTGTATTCCGCGCCGATGATGCAGCGCACAGGCACCGATGACGCGGGGGGAGCAATGCAATCGACCCCGGCCGGTGCCATCAACTATGCCGAGTTGGATGCACCGGCGGTGACACGCCGCCGTCGTGATGTCACGGTGTCGGCACTGCAAAGCTCCGGCATGGACACTTACGACATTCCGGCGTTTTTGCGGAAACAAGCTGACTGAGCAACATGATGTCGCCGCGTGTGATGGCGCGGCTTGGATCGAATGCGCCTCCTGACGGGAACCTCTGCCCTGTCGGGAGGCGTGGCCGACCGCCGAATCTATCCCTGTATAAAGTCATAAAGTTGTTTATCCATGGGAGTTTTGGAGCATTTTATTGCCGAAAAGCGCGTGGATAAACGAATTTCACTTTCAAAAAATATCATTGCCAGCTTGAACAGCCCTGCGGCGATATTGAACCCCTCGCGTGTTATGCGCTAAACTAAATCGTGAAAATCATCGGCAACATCAACAGCGTCCAGACAATTGCCAAAGGACGCAGCATTCGTGAGTACGCACAATTGGTCACCCGCTTTGGCGGCAAGAATTGGCTCAAACGCAAAGGTGTGGCGACAGTTGAGATTGAAGGTGTGCTTCTCTCCGCTGAAGTTCACTGGTATGAATGCCACGGCATCGGCAAAGTAAAAATGAAAGTGAAACAATGGCTATGAAACATTTTGCGCTATGTTTGAGCAATGATATTGGCGGCGAGTTTTCGGGTGAAGATGTATTGCCCGGCCTCGTTTATGAAACGCTGGGCGAAGAACGCGGTGCGTTGCGTGTTGTTGATGAATCGGGCGAGGATTTCCTCTATCCCGCCAGGCATTTTTTGTTATTGACCGATGAGCAATCACAACAGCTAGAACGCAGTTTGTTGATTGCGGCGTGATGGCGCGTCAGCCAGGCAGTTGTTGTTTGGCTTCAATGTATTTTGCCGCCAGCTCGGGCGTGGATACCTGCGACATCCCGGCGTTTTTGCGGAAACAAGCCGACTAAGCAACATGATGTCGCCGCGTGTGATGGCGCGGCTTGGATCGAATGCGCCTCCTGACGGGAACCTCTGCCCTGTCGGGAGGCGTATCTGACGGCGAATGCATTGTTGCGAAAGTTGTTTATCCGCGCGCACTTTCAGGCAAAATCATCTGAAAATGCGCGCGGATAAACAACTTTTAAAATAGGGAATTTCTATAGATGCGGCAATTAAATATGGTGAACGCTGCCTAATGCCTGTCATTCCGACAGAGCGCGCATTTTTTTTTGCACGACGAGGAATCTCATCCGGTGGCATAGAGTAATGGTTAACGCACCTTATTTTCGCCGCATGGGATTCCTCACGAAAAACTGTTCGGAATGACAATTTCGTTATTGGATTGTTTCACCATAGTTAAATGCCGGATCAATAAAAACCTCAAAATTACAGCTTGTTCAGCGTGTCCTTGGAACCTTTGGAGCGAGACATGAATGATGAAGTGACCGATCCAACATCAGCGGGGAAACTGCCGCAGGCGAACGGCAAGCCAACAGACGCTGCCGCCAACACATCAGCGCAAATCGTGGAAGTGCCAAAGGTGGTTGAGACGTCATCGCCGACCATGCGCGTCGAAGGTCTCGCCGAAACACTGCGTGATGTGCGCCACGAGCTGAATCTGATCAGTCACGCCTCCAAATACAACTGGATCAACCAACGGCTGATTCTGCTGCGTAACGCGGTTATCGCCCTGAGTGTGTTGGTGGTCGTGACAGTCATCGCCATCGCGTGTTATCGCGAAGCGTATCGGCAAACGCTTACCATTGCCGCGTTCGATGTTCCTCCGAAACTCGCCGAGCGCGGCATCACTGGGCAGGTGATCGCTAAGGCCTTGTTTGACGAACTCATTAAACGCCGCGAGTTGGTCACCACATTGGAATCTGGCGAGCTCAAAGGCGCGTGGGCGGAAAACCGTGCTGACGTCGCGATACCTGAGGCCAGGTTCACGCTGCAATCGGTGTTTCGGTATTTACGCTACATGACGGGCAATGAAATCGCGGTTGATGGCGAGATCATCTTGGACGGTGAAGACGCGACCCTGAAGGTGCGCGTCGCAGGCAAGCCGCCTACGGTGGTCAAAGGCAAACTCGCGGCGTGGGAATCGCTGGTCGGTGAGTTAGCCATCGGCGTGCTTGATGTCACGCAACCTGCGGTGCTGGCGGCCTACATGGGCATCAAAGCGCAAACGCCGGAGGACATCAAAGCACTGTCGAAGCACATCGTCAAAATGCAAAGTGCGGCTACAAAGCCCAGTGCG